>CABMHZ010000001.1 GCA_902386115.1 uncultured archaeon
CCCTGCTCAATGCCTGCGCTTTCTGCTATTTCCTTCTCCACCCTTGCGACCTTGTCCCTGAATTTCAGGGCATCAGAGTTCAGTCCCTCAAAACCAACATATAGAGCCCGTTTGAACAGCCGCCTTTCATCAAGTCTTCCTGCAATATCGGCAGCATATCCGCCCGCGCTTTTCATATTCATCATGAACCCGGCATCGTCAGTCCTGCGGAGCGCGGCGGGGGTAAGGTAATCGGTTTCTATCATGTACTCAGCCGCATGCGTGCACATGGATTCTGCTATCCTGCTGACATGGTGGAAATAAACGGTCGGGTGCATCAGGAATCTCGAGACAAGGAGTGATTCTGCAGCCTGGAGCCCGCCCGTATTAAGAACCAGTTTGTTCTCCTTAAAACTTATTTCATGTATCAGCCTGACGTGGTCAACAAGCCCGAAAGCAACGCCGGTATAATGGGCATCACGCACGAGATAATCCATTTTGTCCACGTCGATCTCGCTGTTTAATATCTGACCTATGCCGGTTTCGCCTCTTATGTGACTTCCGACCGCTGAAATGGATATGGAATTGTCCCTGAGGATATCAGATACCGCCCCTTTTTTTAATATTGCCTCAACATCGTCGTGTTTTTTTTTCGTATATCGCTGTATGAGATTTTCCGTGGCATGGGAGAACGGACCGTGTCCCACGTCATGCAGCAGCGCGGCTGCGAGGAGTTCTTTCTGCCTGTGTTCTTCCACCTGCTTGATAAGCTGGCGCGCGAGGTGATAAACGCCAAGTGAGTGCTCAAAGCGCGTATGGTTTGCCCCGGGATAGACAAGATTGGAAAAGCCAAGTTGCCGTATCCTTCGAAGCCTCTGGACAACGGGTGAGTCTATCAGTGAAAGAGCAAGTTCGTCAAGTTCGATGTAATCGTGTATCGGGTCGCGTATGACTTTCATGAACATTTCTATTTATTAGGAAATATAGTATAAAGAACTACTGCAAAAATATCTCATGAAAAAACAAAGGGCTTTGCTCTATTCGCTATGTCGCCCAGCTCACCTGGCTCCCTTGCGCGCTATTAACATTATCTTCCCCATAAAATTTGCAAAGAATTTATACAATCGTTACCATACCCATAAAGTTTTCATCATAAATGACAATCTATAATAGGTGATTCCATAAAACCCATACTCCAGGTCGCTCTCGATGTCCTTGAAATCGACCGCGCCATCCAGATAGCAAAAGAAGCAGTAGCGGGAGGAGTGGACTGGATAGAAGCCGGAACTCCGCTCATTAAAAGCGAAGGCATGAACGCAGTCCGGCAGCTAAAAGAAGCCTTCCCCGACCACGTTATCCTTGCTGACATGAAAACCATAGATACCGGCGCTATGGAGATAGAGATGGCAGCAAAAGCAGGAGCAGATATCGTTATCCTTCTCGGCAGCGCCGACGATTCCACGATACAGGATGCAGTCCGAGCCGCCCGGAAATACGGCGTGAAACTGATGGCTGACCTCATATCCGCAGGTGAACCAGCAAAGAGGGCAGCGCAGCTTGTGGACATGGGAATTGATTATATAAACATCCATGCAGGCATCGACCAGCAGATGACAGGAGAAGACCCTCTAAAGCTCATGAAAAATCTGAACATCGGTGTTCAGGTTGCCGTCGCAGGAGGGCTTGACGCAAAGAGCGCAGCCAGGGCAGTGATGTCAGGGGCACGGATTGTTATCGTTGGTGGGAACATCGTACGCTCATCGAACGTAACTGCCGCGGCAAAGGCTATCAGACAGAGCATCGATGCACCGGACATTACAGGGGAAAAGGAAATATCGATAGACGAAAAGACCATTGAACTGCTAAAGCACGTATCAACTCCCAATATTTCTGACGCCATGCACAGGAAAGGAGCAATGAAGAATATCCGATCCATCTGCCCCGGCACAAAAGCCGCGGGGAGGGCGGTGACCGTTGCGACCTTTGAAGGCGACTGGGCAAAGAGCGTTGAAGCCATTGATATTGCAAAAGAAGGGGACGTCATCGTGATCTATAACTGCAGCCCGCATGTTGCGCCGTGGGGCGAGCTTGCAACACTTTCCTGCATCAACAGGAAGATAGCAGGTGTTGTGATCGACGGTGCTGTAAGGGACGTGGATGACATCAGGCGGCTCAATTTCCCCGTATTTGCGGTATCTGTGGTCCCAAACGCAGGCGAGCCCAAGGGATTCGGGGAGATAAACGCCGAGATAAAGTGCGGAGGGGAAACGGTTAAACCGGGCGATTATATAGTGGGAGACGACAACGGCGTAGTGGTTGTCCCGAAGGAGAGAGGATACGAGATCGCGAGGCGGGCGGTGGAAGTGGAGAAGAACGAGAGCAGGATCCGGGATGAGATCAAAAGAGGAAGAACATTATCGCAGGTGATGTCCCTTAAGAAATGGGAAAAAAAGTAGGCAAAGCTTAATGATAGAAGTTATCATTTAAGGGGCATAATAAAATACATATATAACTATCATCCATTACTAATTCATGCTTTAAGAGGAAATCATGGAACTTACACCCATCCAGAAAGAAATTTTGACCTCCCTTATTAGTTTATACAGGGAGAAAAAACAGGCGATCAAAGGGGAAGAGATCGCAGAAGTAATTAACAGGAACCCCGGAACTGTCCGGAACCAGATGCAGTCGCTCAAAGCCCTGGGACTTGTAGAGGGAGTCCCGGGACCAAAAGGCGGGTATAAAGCCACAGGCGAGACCTACAGGGCTCTTTGCCTGATGGAAATGGAAAAAGAGATAGTCGTTCCCGTAAAACGCAACGAAGAGCTTGTTCCGAATACAACCACTGCGGAGATCAGCTTTACCACGGTCAGGCATCCCGACCTTTGCAATGCGACCGCGCATCTTATCGGGGATATTAAGAAATTCGAGATGGGAGACCATATTTCGATAGGTCCTACCCCTGTCAATAAAATGGTCATCCGTGGAGAGGTCATAGGCAGGGACGATACACAGAATACGATTTTGTTCGTTATACAGGAAATGGTATCGCTGCCCAAAAAACCTATCAGGCAGTACATCCAGAAAACCCCGATCACTATCCCTTCCACAGCCACTATACAGGAAGCTTCCAGGATACTTGTGGGAAGCCATATTCACGGTGCGCCCGTAATGGATAAGAACGCGATCGTTGGCATCGTAACTCTTACCGATATTGGAAAGACGCTTGCAGATGGCAAGACAAGCCTCAAGATAAAGGATATAATGACAAAGAAGATAATATCTGTCGATGGCGACATGCCCCTTTATGAAGTGGTAAGGGTCTTTAACAAAGAAAAAGTGGGACGGCTGCTTGTCAGGATCAACGGGGAATTTGCAGGACTGATCTCAAAAACAGACATCCTGGACAAACTTATTGTCTATTGAGAAGGCTGATGATGCTGGTTCACGTCAGCCAGCCCGTTCTCATCGTTCTTTTTCAATCTTTTTGTAACCTCAATGAGGGGATGTTTGGCGTAATCAAGTATCTTGATGTCAGAAAGAGTATTGAGACCTGACGCAGAAGCTGTTTTTTCAAGCCCAAGCTGTACTTCGTCGCCTATTGGTATCACATATGCATCCATATTCTTAATCCCCAGCTTCTTCGCGGCTATCACCCTGTGATGACCGTCAACAAGCATCAGTTTATGTGGTTTTTTTATTACGACTATGGGTTCAGCCAGTCCTTTCCTGAGTTCGTATATCCTCCCGTCAAGCTCATCGGCATATACTTTGGATTGAGTTGGCACAAGTTCATCGATATTTACAGTTTCACGGACGACGTCAACATGGATATTATGGATCGTTTCAAGCGTCTTCTTAAGCGTCCAGACCTTCTGCGGGCTCGTTCTTTCTATATGGGAGCGAATGACATCAGTATTCGTAATAATACCGCGCAGGTGTTCGCTTGAATCAACGACCGGGAGTTTTGACTTGCCAGACCTGAATATAACGCGCGCCACATCGCTCATGTCCATTTCCGTATCTGCGACGAGCATATCCCTGCTCATTATGTCAGAGACCTTTTCGTCAAAACCCTTTTCAAGCATGTCAGCAGCCGATATATATCCGATTACCCGGAGATCTGACACCACCGGAAAACCGTCATGCCCTGTCTTCCTGATAAGTTTTATGACGTCCCTGACAGTATCCACGGGAGAGACCGTATTCACTTCAGTGGTCATGTAGTCTTTGACTTTCGGGTGGTCGGTCATGATAGTGCCTTTTCCCTGTAAAATGCTTTCTTACCGTAATAAATATTGCATTATGGAACTGCTATCTTTATTACCAATCGGTATCAATTTTTACTGGGTGAATAGTATGAACGGAAATAATCTTACTGATATTCTTAAAGAGGCAATTTCGATAGAGATTTACGGCAGGGAATATTATTCGATATTCAGCGAACTCGTTGAGGAGGAGAATGCAAAATCGCTCCTGAGGGGACTTGCACGGGATGAAGGGGAACACAGGCAATACCTTGAAAAAGAGTACAAAAAATTGACAGGGAAACCTGTTGATATAAAGATCCTTGATAAGGAGAACAGGGAAAAGGCGCGGAATATCTTTCCTGAATCCCTGGAACCTCTGGGCATTGAAGAAACAAAAGACGTCCTGAAACTCGGGATAAGGACAGAAGTTAGGTCTATTGAATTGTATTCGAACAGCGCTAAAAGAATTGATGCAGGCGGAAGTAAAGACTTGTTCCTGAGCCTTGCAGGTTTTGAGAAGGGGCATAAGAAACTGCTTGAGGACGCGCTGTATTATTTTGAACAGGGCGGTTCGTGGTATGGTTATTCCCCGCCCACATTAGAAGGATGAATGAGCCTGCTCTTTGGCACGGCAGGCACACCGGTCAGTTCCAGAGGGACTGACAGCATTTCCGGCATCAGGCGTATCCATGAACTCGGTCTGGGGTGCATGGAGCTTGAGTTCGTCCGGGGCGTTAAGATGGGTGAAAAAACGGCGCGTGCTGTCCATGATGTCGCAAAGAGGCTCGATATTCGTTTGAGCGTGCATGCGCCGTATTACATTAATCTCAACGCAGAAGGTGAAACGCTTTCTGCGAGCAGGGAGCGAATACTGAAATCTGCAAGGATCGGTCATATCTGTGGGGCAAAGAGCGTGGTGATACATGCGGGTTTTATACAGAAGTATCCGCGAGAGGCTGTTTATGAAAGAATAAAGGCAGCTATTACAGATATCAAAGAGACACTAAAAAACGAAGGCATTGATATCACGCTTCGTATAGAAACGATGGGTCGCGGCTGGCAGTTCGGGAGCCTGGATGAGGCGCTTGCCATAACTGAAGTGGACGGAATCCTGCCGTGCATTGATTTTTCTCATCTTCATGCAATTACGGGAATGAATAATTCCAGGGAGGAGTTCGCTTCGATTTTGGGAAAGGTCGAGGAAAAATTGGGGCGCAGCGGGCTTGATGATATGCATATCCACGTTTCCGGGATAGAATATTCTGAAAAGGGTGAAAAAAATCATTTAATATTCGCGGAGTCGGATTTTAAATATAAGGAACTGGCGCAGGCTTTTGTGGATTTTGGCATCGGGGGTATGGTGATATGCGAAAGCCCGAACCTGGAAGAGGATGCCCTGGCGCTGAAAAGGGAATATGACCGGACAAGGCTGGCGTAATAGATACTTTGTACCCTTCTTTAATAATGACTTCTTTGATTAAATATTAAAAGATAAAATATTATTTATATTAATGTAAAAAAATAGAAAGGGATAATTATCCCTTTCAGTCGCCCTTTTTCTTTCTTGCCAGGATATATACCGCTGCAACTATAACCAGAACAGCCATCAAAGCGATGATCCATACAAAGTTCGTAGATACGTTTTCGCCAGCAGTCCCGGATGACTGTGCTGACGTCGTTTGAACAGATGTCGGAGAGGTTACTGATGTTGAAGGCGTTGTTGCCACTGGCTCAATATCGCCTTTTATCCCGCTGACCGCGAAATGGGAGAAACCTTCGGTCTTAGCTTCGAAATAAGTATACGTTCCGTCCCTGTTAATTTCTCCTGTATCGAGTTGCACCCATTTGCCGCCGACCCACCTTAATATCTTCACATCACTGCTTGCAAGGTTGTTTAAGGTGAGCCACGAGTTCTCAACCCTGTACCTTATGAGAGCCTCCTTGATCTTCTTGCTGCCAGACCAGATGTTGAAGTTCCTGTAAACTGTACCGGGAGGCTGCTGTTGTACAAGTTTTGAAGTGCCTTTAAGTTCCTCTACTTTAATTGTTACCGCACCTTCATTCGCTATTCCGGTTACTGCGAGGTTATATGCTTCCATTTTTGAGAAGTTGAAAATCACTGAGGAGTTGATGATGAGATCATTCTCGCGGCTCTCTGACCTTGCGATATTCTCGAAAGGCTCACCCGATACCACGCCTCCGCCTCCACCGCCTCCTCCGGATGAGCTTGAGCTACCGGGCGAGGGGGTTGGCGGGGCCGGGGTCACTACCGGCTCAGGCGCGAGGGGCAGTTGATCGATATTAGTGTCATTCAAAGTAAGGGATGAATCGCATATTCCGTTCTTATTAATATCAGCGCAGGTCTGGCTGAATCCTGTGCCGTTGGGGTAAGCCCAGAAGTTGCCTCCGAGGTAGGGTCCGCCTACGATGTTGGTTCCTGAAGTGAGAACCGTGTTCCATGCGTTTGTGCCGTTTCCTTCGATGTAGGTGTTGTTATAGTTGCTGAAGTAGTTGTTATAGATGGTATTGTTGGATGAGTACCCAAGGGCAATCCCAAAAATACTATTGTTTTCTGCAGTATTGCCATTAAGGTTATTGTTGTTAGATTGATAGATAACAATACTTAAACTGTTGTTATTTATGGTGTTGCTAATTACGTTGTTGCTGCTTGAGGATTCAAAATAGATGCCTCCCTGAGAATTATTATTTGCGACATTACTGTATAGGCTGTTATTGCTGGAATTTAAGAGATTGATACCATAACGACTGTTACTATTTGCATTATTTACTGTGATTGTATTGTTTTCAGATTTATAAATATCAATTCCAAATTCGTTGTAATTTATGGTGTTGTCTGAAATGGTGATACTACTTGACCCATTGAGATAAATACCACGGTAAGAATTGTTATTAGCTGCATTATTCGTAACATATCCATTCACTGAGTCTTCACAAAGTATTCCTGCATCCCAGTCTGTTACGACCACATTATTGACGACCACATTTGTGATCAGTGATGTAGAGTTGTAAACATACACACCTGATGAACCGGCTGCGTTTATGCCATCAATAGTATTGCCGGCACCGTCAAAGAACACGTCGCTTGATGTAATATTTATGCAGGAGGCAGCGGGGCTGTTGGATATGCTTCTGTTCAGTTTGTACACACCCGGTTCCGTGATATTTGTGCAGGAATCGATTTCATTGATGACAAGTGGGAGATAATCCCCGCTATTTACTATGTGCCCGGAAGAATTGTATGGCACGTCTGTATTTCCAAGCCCGTCACTGTCAGTATCAGAGCCGGTGTAGTCTGACCAGTAGTTGCCTCCAAGATATGGTCCGCCTATGATGTTAGTTCCCTTTGTTTTTGAGATGTTCCAGATATTCTGTCCATCATCGTAGGAGTTGTTCGGATTGCTGAAATAGTTGTTGCTAATAGCGTTGCTGGTCGATCCGTTGAGATAGATGCCGTATCCTGTATTGTTCTCTAATGTGTTGCCAGATATGGTTATGCTGCTTGAGCCGTTGAGAGCAATACCGTAGTTTGTGTTGTTCTTTGCTGTGTTGTCAGTAACGGCGATGCTGCTTGATCCTCCAAGATAAATGCCAACGGTGTTGTCGCTTGCTTCAACGTTTACTATGCTTCCGTCCTGAGCTTTATGATATGTGCCGGTTCCCCAGTCTGTCACCATAACATTTCTTACAGTGACGTTTGTCAGCATTGCAGTTGAATTATAAATATATATGCCATAAGTGGCGCCAGCACCTATACCATCTATCGTATAGCCAGCGCCATTGAAGATCACATCGCTTGAAGTGATATTGATGCAAACAGTAGACGGGCTGTCTGTTATATTCCTGACCAGCCTGTATTCGCCCTCCACGGAAATATTCCTGCATGAGGCGATGTCGGTAATGCGAACCAGCGGCATGTAATCCCCACCATTAATTATGCCTGAAGATTTATGGGGAAGATTTGTATCTCCAATGCCGTCGCCGTCCAGGTCATAGCCCGGATAGTCAAACCAGTAGTTACCACCAAGATAGGGTCCGCCTATGATGTTGGTTCCATCGGTTCTTGAAGTGTTCCAGATGTTGTTTCCGTTATCGTAAACATTGTTGGAGTTGTTGAAATAGTTGTTGAAAATGAGGTTGCTATTGGATCCAGAGAAATAGATGCCATAAGCATTGTTATTTTTTGGGGTGTTGCCAGTGAGAGTGTTGTTACTGGATAACACGAAATAGATGCCTGTCCAGGAATTATTATTTGCGGTGTTGGTTGTTAGAGTATTGTTGCTGGAGGAATAGATATAGATGCCCCCAGAATTATTATTTGCGGTGTTGCCTGTGAGGTTGTTGCTGCTTGATTGCTGAAGATAAAATCCAACCCCGTTGGAGTTCGCCGCAACATTTTCTATTCTTGAGTTGTTTGTCTTCCAGAAATAGACACTATAGCCATTTTTCGTAAGTGTCAGGTCTTTAATTTTAATATTGTCGCACCGGACACAATAAACCGTACCTGCATTGGTCGGGCTGTCATAAGTTTTACCAGTTTCATCTTTTATATAATATATCGGCTTACCATCCACTTTATTGCTTGTATCAATGCTGTTATTAAAATCTGAATCCTGATAACCAGCCAGATAAAAATTATATTCATTACCCGTCATGATATTACCGGTCAAGGTATTATTGCTGAAAGCAAAGAGAACGAAGCCATAAGTATTGTTATTTGCAGTGTTGCCTGTGAGAGTGTTGTTACCAGAGGACCCA
>CABMHZ010000002.1 GCA_902386115.1 uncultured archaeon
CGCCCCCGAAGCGGGTATGCAGATACCGACAGCCACGCCTGCTATGAAAACAGGCGCAGTTGATACTGGCGCTACGGATTATTCGACCACCAACATCCAGGTTGAGGGCGTTGACGAAGGGGATTTCGTAAAAAATGACGGCAAATACATTTACGTCCTGGCACAGAACAAACTGGTGATCGTGGATGCATTCCCGGCTGCGCAAGCTAATACACTTTCAACGATAGAGCTGGAGGGCAGACCAAGGGACATTTTCGTCAACGGTGACAGGCTAATCGTCTTCACGGAAGATGACTCCCAGGCAATGGTCTTCCCCGAGTACGATTACAGACCAATGCCCAGATATACAACGAAGACAAATGCCATAATATATGACATCTCAGACAGGAAAAAGCCTGTGCAGGTATCTAATTTCAGCATCAACGGAAACTACTTCCAGTCGCGGATGATAGGCGACTACGTTTATTTCATCGTGAAAGATAACGTCTATTATTACAACGATTTCGTGGACGTACCCGCAATAAGGCGCGGCTCGGTTAAAATAATGTCACCGGATGTCTATTATTTCGACAATCCGGAGCAAAACTTTGTGTTCCATACCATTGCATCGGTGAACATCAAGTCAGACAAGATCAACGCAAAGTCGTTCATGATGGGCTATTCGGATAACCTCTATGTATCCGAGAACAATATCTACATCACGTACCGCAAGAACCAGCCTGTGCCGTATTATAATGCACAGAATGAAGAAAGGTTCTACAAGGTCGTCGTGCCGCTTCTTCCTAAGGATGCCCAGGATAAGATAATCGTTATCAGGGACACCACCGGGCTTTCCTCATCAGAGAAATGGGATAATATATCCTCGATAATGGAAGATACCTACAATAAAATGACTGAGAGCGAAAAGCAGGAATACACCACTAATGTTCAAAAAGCGTCAGAAGAGTACGAGACAAAGCTCGCTCAGGAGAGAGACAGGACGGTCATACAGAAGATCAACATAAACAAAGGGGATATCGAATACATGGCTAAAGGTGAAGTACCCGGCAGCCTGCTGAACCAGTTCTCAATGGACGAATCAGGCGAAAACTTCAGGGTCGCCACCACGTCCCAGATATGGACTGGCATGGGGTCAAAACAGTACAATAATGTCTATGTGCTGGATAAGAACCTTGGGATTACAGGGAAACTTGAAGAGATAGCAAAGGATGAAAGAATATACTCCACCCGATTCATCGGTAACAGGCTCTACATGGTAACTTTCAAGCGGATGGATCCGCTCTTTGTGATAGACCTGACAGACCCGAAAAATCCGAAAGTGCTGGGTGAACTCAAGATACCCGGATTCTCTGACTACCTGCATCCGTACGATGAGAACCAAATCATCGGCGTGGGCAAGGAGACAGGCGATAACCAGTGGGGCGGAACCTCAATAAAAGGTGTGAAACTCTCCCAGTTCGATGTTTCTGATGTCAGTAACCCGAAGCAGCTTGACAAATACGAGATAGGTGCTTCAGGCACTGATTCTGAGGCGCTTCAGGATCACAAGGCGTTCCTGTTCGACAGGAAGAAGAACCTGCTTGTGATACCGGTCAGGGAAGTCAAGGACACGCCGGGATACTACCAGGGCAACTACATGCAAAGAGTCTGGCAGGGCGCTTATGTGTTTAACCTGACACTGGAGGACGGGTTCAAGCTCAGGGGCAAGATATCCCATCTGGATGATCTTGAGCAGGATATTTATTGGTGGAATTCTCCAAGCGCAGTGCGAAGGTCGATGTTCATGGACGATGTGGTCTATACGGTCTCAGCACGGAAAATAATGATGAACAGTCTTAATAACCTCACTGAGATAAACAGCATTGAACTGCCGTTCCTGAAGGATATGTACTGGCAGTATGGATGGAGGTGAGGTGGGATATTGACGAACCGGTAATTGGCGACCATGTGGCAGGGTGACCTGCCACGTTTACTATTTTTTTGGTGTGCCGGAAACTTTGTATGAAATCAAGTGCAATAAAGGAACCTATTAAGAAATTAAGAAATAAATACACCGGCTGCATGCTTGGGGCAGCCATTGGCGACGCTCTGGGCAAGCAGAACGAGGGGCTGAAGAGGAAAGACATCCTGAGCAAGGGCTATGTTAAAGATTACGGCTTAGCTCCAGCCGGATGTCCCGGAGAAAACCTAAGATCAGGGCAGTTCACTGACGATACCGAACAGATGATCCTTCTGGCTCAATCACTGATAGAGTGCAGCGGGTTCGATGCCGCCGATTTTGCAGCAAGGATAGCGAGATGGGGCGCCGATGCTCTGGCTGACCCGGTGAGGAAAAAACTCGTCGGACCTTCAAGCTCTGCGGCTGTCTCACGATTAAACTCAGGAGTAAGCTGGCAAGAATCTGGAAGCATCATTCCCTCATGCGGCTCGGCAATGAGGGCGGCTCCGATGGGGCTTTTTTATAGCAACCTTGATGAGATCGAAGAAAAAGCGGCGCTGTCATCAATTCCCACGCATAACAGCAGCGCGGCTATCGCAGGCGCGGTTGCGGTCGGTTTGGGCGTCAGGTGCGCGCTTGACGGGATGGAGTGCCCCAAAATAATCAAAGAGTGCTTTGAAAGGTCATCGAAATATGATGAAGGTCTGGGGAAAAAGATATTGTATTCCTTCGATATGAGTGATGAAGAACCTGATAGGGCGTTCGAAAAACTTGGAACATCGTATCTGGTATATGAGACAGTTCCTTCTGCTTTTTACTGTTTTTCACGTTATTTTGATGAGCCGGAAAAAGCGATGATCGAAGCGGTGAATGCTGGCGGAGATACAGATTCCATCGCCTGCATCACGGGGGCGCTGTGCGGGGCGCGGCATGGGATGGATGTTTTTCCGGAAAGATGGATAAAGGGGCTTGAGAAGAGGGAAAGGATTGAAAAAATTGCAGAGCTTATTTTTAAACGAATAGAAGAATCATTAGAGGAATGAAAGCACAGCAGTAATATCACAGGCTGCGACTCGGGGTACGCGGTCATATTGCTCCGCATGGTAGTGAATTCCGATTTTCAAAAAATAATTAATATAAAGGATTTTGAGTTGTATTTCCATTCAGCTAAATTTTGTCGAAATGTTCAAATATTATTAATGATAATAATGATAATAATAATGATAATAATAATGATAACTTGGTGTGGGCTAATGTTCGAAGTGAGTAATTAAATTAAGGTCAATTTGAACGAAGGTAGTTGAAATGAGACAAAAAGACATGATAACCGAAAACCGAACAAAAATGATTTGGAATAGTTTGTTTGTTTTATTAATATTTTGTGACTATTCAGATACCACTTTTTTCAGTTAAACCGGTGAATATTGGCAACAATATCTAAAAACAAAAGCTTTGGAATTTATTTATCGAAAAATCAATATACTATGACATTATTACAGGATTA
>CABMHZ010000003.1 GCA_902386115.1 uncultured archaeon
AACCGTCAGGCTCCGAATGAAAATGAAATGCAAAGATTTAATAAATTCATTTTAGAATTAGACCGGCTTATATCCCCTGAAAGTGAATATAAGAGAAAAAGTATATCGCCAGGTTTATTGAATAGCCTTCTGCCGGCGTATCCAGTTGGGTTAGCGCGCAGGGATATGGGAAAAAAGTCCGTTGATGAGACCCTCTGCACCGAATGCGGGCTGTGTGAAAAATTATGTCCATATGAAGCCATCAAATGTTCCCCGAAGCCGGTTTTTGATATGGCAAAATGCTACGGGTGCTGGAGATGCTACAATCACTGTCCTGTTAAGGCGATATACACGAAGAAGTATAGGGGTGCAGGGCATTATCCGCATCCTATAAGTCAGTTGGAAGAGAAATTGAAGGTCTGAAGGTGAAGTATGATCACACACATAGTCCTTTTCAAAATGAAAGACCGAAAAAATGTTGAAAAAGCAAAAGCTGTCCTTATGGGCATGAAAGGCAGGATATCGCAGTTGCGCCATATTGAGGCAGGGATCGATGTGCTTCATTCCGAGCGCTCGTACGACCTTGCGCTTGTGACGAAATTTGATTCGATAGAGGAGTTGAAGGCATACCAGGCGAATCCTGTTCATGTCGATGTTTCAAAATATATGGTATCCGTGAGGGAATCTTCTATAACGGTGGATTATGAGTCCGGATAAATTGCGTGTTTTTCATGGATTATAATTGGAACCGTGGATAAAAGCGCCCACAGTCGCGTCGCCGGAGGGTTCATCCGCGGTTAATATTTTAACTCAAAAACCAGACCCTTTTTACAGTCCCGGTCATTTTCCGAACCTTCTCTGACGCCTCTGGAAATCCCGTATAGCCCTCAGGAAATCTATCTTCCTGAAATCCAGCCAGTTCATATCAGTAAAATAAAGCTCAGAGTACACTGCCTGCCATATGAGAAAATCAGTCAGTCTCTTACCCCCTGCCCTGATCACAAGGTCAGGTTCGGATTTGAACAAGAGGTGGGATTCGATCACCTCTTCGTTTATGTCATCAGGTTCCAGGTCGTTCGTCTCGACTTTTTTCATGATTTCTTTAACTGCCCGCGTAAGCTCGTATTTTCCGCTGTACCCAAGCGAGATATCTATCCGCATACCTTCTGTATCGTGTATCGTTATTTCCCTGTCAAGGCGCGTAATTACATTGATATTGCGCGTTATATCCGAAAGCGTTTCAGACAGCTCCGAGGACAGCTTGAGGCATATCTTCTTGCTCATCTCAGGTTTTACATCGATTATGCTGATATATATTGTAACGATTTTCACGCCATATTCTTTGCACCAGGAGGCAAAAGACCGGATCTTTCCGTAACCTTCGTCAGCCAGAAGATCGCTTTCCGAAAGCACAAGGACTATATGTTCCGGTATTTTCTGGTCCTTTATATCATTTTTGAGTTTCCGTTCGTACAATCCTGAAATAAGTCCCATGAGCCAGTATTGGAATTAAAGGATAAAGTATTTGCTTATAAGAACAGATTCAGTGATGAATGAAGCTGACACAGGAATACAAAACCCAGGGCATATATATATTTCTCGGGCTAATCCTTCTTCTCTTTCCTTTCGTTAAAACATATTTTTTTATGTTGGCGTTCTTCTGCATAACGCTTTTGTTAACAAGAGCAAGATCTGGCTCCTCAATATTCCGGATCCTTGCCCGCGAATCAGACATCAGAGAAGGAAGATTGACGGGTCTAATACGTCTTTTCCTGACGATCGGGGCGCTTTTCCTTATAACTTCGGTTGTCGGCGAAGAAAAACTTCCCCTGTTCATAATCGGCGGGGCTCTTGCGATCACGACCTTCGGCGATGGCGTTGCTGACCTGGTAAATATCCATGACAGGAAGCAAAGCTCTGTAAAGATATATTCTGCAAGATCAAGCATTGTTTTCCTGGTATCGGGAGGCATATTTGCCTTCTTCGCAGGGGCATGGATACTGTACTGGGGCGGACAAACAATTCCTTATGACCTGGTATTTTTCCTGGCAGTGATCGGGGCTGTCACGGGCGCGCTTCTTGAATCCATGACATCCAATGAAGATTATATCATCATCCCGTTTGGTTCTGCAATGACAATGTGGTTATTTTACGCGTTCAGATCCGGCTACAGGGTTGAATTCTGGTACTTAATTGAAGTGCTGGGCTTTGCGTTCTTACTCGGATACCTTGCCTACCGGGCGCGAATCGCAGATATTTCCGCCATGCTGAGCGCAACCCTTCTCGGGGTTGTGATTATCATTTCCACAGGAATATGGTGGTATGTCACTCTTCTTACGTTCTTTTTACTGGGCGGATTGTTCACGCGCTACAAATTTGATTTTAAAAAATCCCGGGGGATAGCGGAAGCAAAGGGAGGCGTACGAGGATACAAGAACGTATTCAGCAATTCGCTGGCTGCCCTTGCTCTTGCCGTTGGCTTTAAGGTTTATCCTTCGCAGGCGATGTTCCTTCTTCCCGCGTACCTGGGCTCCATCGCGACTGCGACGGGCGACACGCTTGCAAGCGAGATAGGACAGACATGGGAGGGAGAGCCGCGCATGATCACCACGTTCAAAAAAGTAAGAGCAGGAACAGACGGCGGGGTGACATGGCTGGGTGAGTTCGCCGCATTTGCCGGGTCGGGCGCCATTGCATTATTGTCTATCGAGTTAATAAGGAATGACTCGGCCCTTCACGTCAACGCCACGACTATGGCATTTGCAGTGCTTGCAGGTGGATTTATTGGTACGAACATCGATAGTGTGCTCGGCGCAACGCTACAGCAGAAAGGCTATCTTTCGAATAACGGCGTAAACCTGCTCGCC
>CABMHZ010000004.1 GCA_902386115.1 uncultured archaeon
AAAACTATCACTTCAGAACGTTCTTTAAATTTTTAATTTCTTTTTCAAGATCCTGTTTATAATAATCAAGACGAATTTTCCTTCGGGCTAAAATTTCCTGCATCTCCCAGATAGACACCTTTGCTATTTCAGCTGCCTTTCCAATGGATATAAGACCTTCTCGATAAAGCTCTATGGATAATGTTTCCCTGATCTTATGTGGAAATTCCTTTTCTCTTACTTTGAAAATATTTATTAAATCTCTGGGAAAATCGACTGATAGTGTTTCCATGAATATTTCACAATTTATATTATGCTATAACCTTAATTAATCTTATGCCTATCCTTCTGCCTAACAGGTGAAACCAACATGAAAACACTTTGATAGTCTTCATATCAGGCTCAACAGGATTCACATCGACTTCGATGTTTTGTGCCTTCTATGCAGTAAAAAATTAACATAACCAAATTATGATAATGTTATATTCCAAACACCAGCATATAATTATACATCCCCGCCTCCATCCTTTCCATCACCCTAAAACCCCCCTCTTCACATATCGAAACAACCTCATCCGCCGTCAACCGTTCCTCCATCGGCGGACCAAAATCCATTTCCATTTTCTTCCAGTCGATGATTATCAATCTCCCAAACCTTCTGAGAATACGCTTTCCCTCTTTCAATATGGGGTCTCTGTCATCAAGTTCATGAAAAACATTAGCCATAAAAAGCACGTCCGCCGAATTATCCGGTAGCGGGATAGAGGATTCTTCTGAAAGGACTGTCACGATATTTGTGAGCTTCCCCTTCCTTATCTTTTCCCTAACGATATCCAGCATCTCCTGCTGCACATCGATGGCATATACCTTTTTTACCATCTTTGAAGCAGGAATCGCAAAATAACCGCTTCCGCAGCCCAGGTCTGCAATCACGGTATCACTATCAAGCCCGGCTTTTTCAAGGATGCTGTCGGGGTTCAGGAACTTTTGCCTGTCAACACTTTCGAGTATTCCCGCATTCTTTGCATCGAATTTATGAGCCATTCGCGTGATATTCAAAAAACAGGAGCTAAAGCTTTTTTACATTTTTGGATTGACAGGATGGGCAGCTTATCTTTTTTCCAAGCCCTTTGAATGTGGTCTTGCAATCCATGCATCTGTACTGGATCGCAACTATATCATCGGGGTCTATGTCAACGCTGACTGACGTATCTGCGAAACACATGGTTTCACCTCGTTAAAGGTTAATGATTTTTTATGTAATTAATCCTTTGGTCAACAGTCAAAATTTTGAACATGAAATCCTGAATCCAGGTTTTAAATTTGATTACAAGATATTATATTATAGCAGATACAGATTATCTTTAACCGAGAGGTATATTTCATGAAGCAGGTACAGATAACATTAACACCGGGAGAATCGAAGAGAATAATCGCAATGGGAGTAAAAAAACTGCCGGAAATCCAGCAGGCGCTACGAAAGGGAATAATCCTGATAACGCTCGGCACCACAAATGCATACGTGCTCGAAGAGCTTACTGGAAAGAAGGTTGACCACAGCCGGTATGCAGCAGGCTACATCAATGGGACGGCAGCGGTCGTTCCCCAGGATAAGCGCCTTTCAATGGTCGCCCTGAAGAACGGGAAAGAGATAAAAAGCGACGGCATAACCAATGAAATGACCTCCAGCGACGTTGTAATTAAGGGAGCGAATGCCCTTGACCCCGACGGCATAGCAGGTGTAATGATGGCAAATCCGATGGGCGGGACAACAGGAACATCAATCGGGACGATCATGGCAAAGGGAATAAATCTCGTAATTCCCATTGGCATTGAAAAATCCATTCCCTATTCTGTTCTTGACATCTCAAAAAGGATAGGTATCCAGCGCTGCGTAAAAGCCACAGGTCTTCCTGTAGGAATGATGCCGCTTCCGGGAAAAGTCATAACCGAGGTAGAGGCACTGGCGCTTCTTGGCGCGCAGGATGTATTTCCGATAGGCGCTGGCGGCGTCGAGGGAGGCGAAGGGTGTGTGACGCTGTGCGTTGAAGGTGATAATGCTGAGGAGATATTCGAAATGGTGCAGAAGGTCAAAGAGAAAAAAGGAGAATTTTGAAAGGGATATTCCAAGCAGGATATCCATTCCGTCAATAAAATGTTTCAAGCAGATATAACCGTGACCTCTTTTTCTTTTTCAAAGGCACCCTTAGATATTATGGAAGTGCCCTCTGCCACCGCCGCACCAATCATAAGCGCAGGTGGTATGAACAGCAACCCGAGAAGTAGAGCCACAAATGCGGTCGAAGGTGATATATAAAATGCTGCGATCAAAACAATAAGACCTGCCAGCAATAGTTTCGTTTTTCTGTTGATCATTTTTTAACACCTCATTTTTATGTCGTTTTTGATTATATTAGGTTATGCAGCTATTCGGTATTATATGTTGCGGGTACTGAAATCTTCGATTGATATAAATAGCAGTAAAATTTCGGTTGATGGATAAGAAAAAAATAAAAAATAAGAACTATGGGATGTTTGGTGGGCTCGAGGGTAGCGTATATGTTATGTAGGGGAATTGATTTAGAGTGTGGCAGCCATTGCAGCCGTCTATAGTCTTGTTGTATGCTGCCTGGAATGTGTTCCAGTCCTTTGCGTTCAAGGTTGCATTCAGCGGCTCAAGATAAGACGCTTCGAAGGTTTTAAGGTTAGCAGCCCTCCCAGTTCTCGTAGTCTCTCCAACTTCCTGTATCTCCAGTGCCTCTTTCATTTGATATTGGGCAAGCTCCCAATTACCGCTCTTTGCAGCATAGTACATTATGTAGAATCTGTTGCCGTATTCCATCATCACAGTTCCAAGTCCGGGCTGAATTCCTGCGATCTGATCCAGCGTTAGACTGTTGTGAGTGGTCGGTATCGGTGTCTTGTTATCAAAACCCACTGCGGTTGGCGTTACTTGCGGGACAGGTGTGGTCTTATAGCTTGCATTTAAAGCTGCGACAGCTATTATTATGGCTACGATTGAGATAACAATCGGAGCAATGGTTTTACTTTCCATATAGTTTACCTCTCTTTTATTTCATCTACGTTCTTTTTTTCGAACGATCTTCATGTCGGTACCCCGTCTTCGCCCAGATATGGACATAATACTATTGAATTAATCAATATATAAAGCTTATAGCTATTTATGACTAAATAATCGATATGTTATTTTGAGGTCATTAAGCCAACTTCGATTTTTTCTTTTTTCCTATCCACTGAAAGTTTACAACCTACTTTATCCACCAAAGACTACACAGAACCCGGGAAGCAATCCCACCACTATCGTTTTATTGTTACGCAAAAAGGATGAGTTAGAGTTTAAACTTTTTCTTCCGGCGTCTCTTCCCCTTTCTCCTTCCTGCTCCGTTTTTCTGCCTTCGCGCCAGCCTGCGTCGCAAAAACATTCAGCAGATCGGTCATTTTCTCATACTGCGCGGTCTCTATGTGCGAATACCGCAGCGGTTTCTTGTGCTTTCGAGTATCTTTCTTAAGCCTCTTGTACAGATCATCTGACCGCGATGTGAGTTTCTCATCCGTTGTTCCCTCAACAAGCATTACACCCGTGGCGCCATATTCAAACGCGGCATTTACGACATCCGCATCCAGGATATGGATTGAAGGAACGCTTACGAACCGGATGAGAGATGAATACTGCTTCCTGTTCACCCCAGCAATATCAGCAGCGGCATAGGCATACGGGTCTATGAACACTACAACCCCGGGCGCTTCTCCCAGCATGGCTTTAAGCTGCGCTTTCAACTGGTTTCGCGTGAAATTCCGTATCTCGATGCCTTTTATCGGGCATGCTGGAACGCAGATGCCGCATCCGGTACACGCAAGAGGCGACAACACAGCTTTCCCGCTTTCGAGCGAAAGAGCATTGTAAGGACAGGCTTTCACGCAGTCACCGCACCCGTTGCACTCAAGAATCATGGGTTTTTCAGGCGGGATGAGTATCATGACTTTCCCGAGGAACTGTGAGACCTTGTGAGCCGCGCTTATGCCTTCAGTCACGGAATCATGAATATCTTTTGGACCAAGCGCGCAGCCCGCAGCGAATGCAGCCTGGGTCAGCGTGTTCACAGGGTCGAGCTTGACAAGCATTTCCTCGATAAAACCGTCCTCTCCAAGAGGCACGCCGAGCTTATCAGCAAGGTCCTTTGTGCCCGCAGAAGGGATAAGCGCAGGGCATAGTACGACCATGTCAAATATTTCACGCCCTTTCCTTCCGAGGTTCGTGTCCTCATACTGCACCATGAGCGTTCCGTCCTGCTTCGGGATTATCTCTGCCACTTTCCCGCGAACGTAATTCACGCCTTTTTCCTGCGTATGGTGGTAGAACTCCTCAAAGCGCCGCCCCGCAGAGCGCATGTCGATATAAAATATCCAGGCTTCTGCATCGGCTTTCATCTTCTTGACAAGCTGAGCCTGCTTCTGCGAGTAGATGCAGCAAACCTTTGAGCAGTGCTTCCTTCCTTTTCCCGTAAAGTCGCGGCTCCCTGCGCACAGCACGAAAGCCACGCGATTCGGGAACGAGCCATCCGCTTTCTGAAGCCTCATTCCGGTTTTGCTCTTTGCAGAGAGCATCTCCTCAAATTCAACAGCTGTAAGCAGGTTAGGGGCGGGATAATTATATTCCTCGATAAATGAAGGGTCTATCGGTTCAAAACCGGTAGCTATCGCAACAGCGCCCACAGAGACCGTACTTGTCTCTTCTTTTGCTTCAAGGTTCACCGCATCGCGGGGGCATATTTTCACGCATGCGCCGCAGTTCTTGCATTTAGACATATCTATCATGTACGCCTGCGGGACAGCCTGGGCAAAAGGCAGGAATATGGCTCCCGTTGGGCATTTTTTTGCGCATGCGCCGCACGAGATGCATTTTTTTATGTCAACGTAGCGCGGGCTGTGTTTCAGGGTAATCTTATAATCTCCCGGGCTTCCTGCGACTTCTGCCACTTCGGTCTGCGTGATCATGATTATACCGGGATGATTGTGAACAGCCACCATTTTCGGTGTGAGTATGCACTGTGAGCAGTCAAGGGTGGGGAAAGTCTTGGAAAGCCCAATCATGTGACCGCCAAGGTAAGGCTGCTTTTCAATAAGAATGACTTCATGGTCAT
>CABMHZ010000005.1 GCA_902386115.1 uncultured archaeon
ACTCAAAAGTCTTGCGATGAGGTTTGCAGAGATGAATAAACTTGAGAACGGAGATGTCGAGAGGTTCCTTCTTGAAGTTGACCGATTGAAGTCGAGCGGGAATCTTAGTGATTATGACATACTGGTTGCTGCTTCTAAGAGGCTCTAAAATAAGATTTGACCTATTTCAGGGGCTTTTTAATTTGTATGGATATTCATGACAACGTATGAAAACAACCTTGAACATCTGTTTGATGAATTGCGGCGGATTCACCTGATTCTCAGCCTCAACTTTAAAAATTGGATGGCTGAACAGGGTGAATTCAAAAATGATTTTCAGGGCTTATACATCTCAGATAATGAAGTTAATGCAATTCTGAAAACTCCTCTTTATGAAATCAAGGATATTCTCACAAATTCTGAACTTGAAACGATCGAAAATCTTGCACGGGAAATTCATAGAAAAGAAATTGAAAGTCTAAACAATGGAAAAGAGTTGCGTCTAAGCAAACTGTCTGAACTCTTCCATCTTTCGCCTTTTGAAATGGATGCCCTGTTAATAAGCCTGGCGCCGGAACTCGATATTCGATACGAAAAAATCTATTCGTACCTGCAGAATGACGTGACAAAAAAGCGCCCCACGGTTGACCTTGTGATTAAACTTCTCGTTTCCTCAATCGAGGAAAGATTCATGGCAAGGGAGTCATTTTCATCTATTTCATCACTGATAAAGAACCGCATTGTCTATTTTACAGGCGGCGGGGCAGAAGATCAGATCCCGCTTTTATCCAAGCCGATCAAGGTCGATGAGAGAATAATAGATTTCCTTCTGGGGATCAATAGAATAGACCAGAGAATACAGAATTTCGCTTCAATAACTGAGCCGAAAAGGTCTTTCAATGA
Source organism: uncultured archaeon (assembly GCA_902386115.1). Taxonomy (GTDB): domain Archaea; phylum Halobacteriota; class Methanosarcinia; order Methanosarcinales; family Methanoperedenaceae; genus Methanoperedens. The sequence continues at coordinate 883 of CABMHZ010000005.1, forward strand.
CCTGATTTCAGGCGAAAATCAAAAGACAATGTTAATGGAGACGGTGAGAAGGCAATCGTACTTGAATAAGCCCCTGATTTTCTTTTTCCACGGCTCATACGGGACTGGAAAAAAGATGACAGCAGAAGCTGTTTGCGTGGAACTGAAAAAACCACTGCTCATTGTCGATTCGAAGGTATTGCTGAAAGACGACTCCTTAGAAACATTAAAAATCATTATTCGTGAAGCCCTGTTACAAAATTCCTGTTTGTATCTTGAAGGGATTGATGCCCTGTGGAAAGAGAAAAGCACAGGTTTTACCCCGGCGAATATGATCCGGGAACTGGACGGCTTTCCGGATTGGGTTTTCCTGTCAGGTGAACTGCCCTGGGAGCCTGCAGGAGTTTTGAAAACACACGGTTTTATAAACATCGCTTTTCCTATACCCGCTTTTGCGCTTCGCAAAAAGTTGTGGAAATCCTTCCTGAATGGCGAGGATGCGGATATCGACACGCTTGCCAGTAAATTCAAGTTCAGCGGCGGGCAGATAAGAGATGCCATATTCACCGCACGCAATGTCGCTTCAGCAAAAAGCGCTCCCAAATTATCAATGGACGAACTCTATCACGGTTGCAAGGCACAATCAAACCGGAATCTTTCTGTCTTTGCCAGAAAGATCGAGCCGCACTATACATGGGATGATATTGTTCTCCCTGAGGATATTGAAAAACAATTAAAAGAAATATCAAATTATATCAAATACAGAGGTGTTGTCTTTACGGATTGGGGTTTTGATAAGAAATTCTCAATTGGAAAAGGACTGAATGCTCTTTTCACAGGACCCTCAGGCACGGGAAAAACAATGTCTGCCGAGATCATCGCAAAAGATTCCGGACTTGACCTTTATAAAATCGACTTATCTAACGTTGTCAGTAAATATATCGGCGAAACGGAAAAGAACCTGAGTAATATTTTCAGGGAGGCAGATACCAGTAACGCCATCCTGTTTTTTGACGAGGCGGATGCACTGTTCGGAAAACGTTCCGAAGTTAAAGACGCCCACGACAGGTACGCCAATATAGAGATCGGATATCTGCTTCAGAAAATGGAAGAGTACGAGGGGGTCGTTATACTTGCCACCAACCTTGGCAAAAACATTGATGATGCCTTTTTAAGAAGGATGCAATTTATGATCGAGTTTCCTTTCCCGGATGAAGACCAGAGAAAGAATATATGGACACGAATATTCCCGAAAACTGCCCCATGCGCAGGAGATATTGATTATGGATTTTTCGCTGAGAGATTCAAGCTTGCCGGTGGAAACATCAAGAACATTGCTATATCCTCGGCATTTTATGCGGCAGATGAATCCCGAAATATAGGAATGCACCATATCATGCGTGCAGCCAAAAGGGAATACCTGAAGATCGGGAAGCCCTTTTTAAAAGAAGAACTTGAACCTTATTACAAAATGATAGAGGAAGATGAGAAATAAATGGCTGTTTTAAAAGATATTGGAGACTCATTGAAGGCGCTCCTTCAAAGCAACATCCCTGAACTCAAGCCAGTCAATTCGATCGTATTTGATTCGCCGGCGGATATTGACCCGACCGGAAATCCAATGCTTTCAATATTCTTATATCAGATAATTGAGAATGGCAATTTAAGGAACGTTCCCCCGGAACCTATAGATATGGATAAGATGCGATATCCTCCTCTTATTCTTGATCTATACTACATGTTCACCCCTTTCGCGAAAAATAAAGAAACAGAATTGATAATCATAGAAAAGCTCATGCAGGTATTCTTTGATAATTCTGTTCTGAGGACAGACACTCTTACAGGGGGACTTAAGGCATCCGGAAATGATGAAATACGGGTCGTGCCAAACAATCTTTCATTCGATGAAATAAACAAGCTTTGGGAGAGATTTCCCAACAAGCCTTTCAAGCTCAGCGCATCTTACATTCTGAGCCCTGTCAGAATCCCGTCCGGAAAGCCAGTAGAAATAATAAAGAGAGTTATGGAAAAGAATATCGACGTATACAGGAAGGAAATCCAGGTATGATATTTCTTGAAAGGACAAGAACCAGTCTGACCCTTGCAGTAATGCTGAAGGATGATTATTCTCCTGATAAGAAGACTATCGGGGATGTGTTCCTGAAAGCCACAGGGGTAAGGAGAGAAATTTTCAAACACAACACCGGATATTTCCTTCTTACGAACCTCCCGGATGGAAAACATATCCTGACTGGCAGCGGCAGGTTCTACAAACCAGTGAATTTGACAATAGACACAAAATCGATAAACCCCAAACAGCCATTCGCAGAGCTGACTCTTTCCCCAAAATCAAATTATCCCTTTCCCGATGGATTTACAGTCCTTAAAGGAAAGATCGTTGATGTGGACTACAAGCCGCTTTCTGATGTTTCAATAAAAGTCAAGCTCATGCCCCAGAGCACAACTTCAGAAGAGGATGGCGGTTTTTTCATCCAGTTCGCCGGCATAACTGGTGATAAAAATATAACACTCACGATTAGTAAAAGTGGATATATAAACGGGAACGTTCCCGTGCTGTTAAAAAAAAACATAGTAACACGTATTATCGATCCGATAATGCTAACCAGACTATAGAATGGAGGTGTTAAACCAAGATTCAAAAATAACTGAACCTGTAAAATCAGGGGAGCGATATTGACATTTGGCTAAAGGCGCGGCAGACGTCTTCATGACTTCTGCAAACCTGCTGCAAAATGCGGTATTTTAAGTTCAAAAATAAGATAGTGCAAAAGTACTATTGAAAATTTGTATCGAATTGAAGATTTTAGACGGGAGGTTTATGCCAGTAATACGTAATAAACTCAATCAAAGAATTTTAATCCATTTGAAAGGCGGTAGGCACATCGACCTTTTAGAGAAAGGTACGGCAGATGTTACAGATGAGGAATTATCTTCATCGCATCTACAGGACTTAATGATAAGAGAAATCGTGGTCACGGAAAAAGAAGAAGAAGCTGAAAAAACTGAAATGAGGAAAAGCAGCTATATAAGAAAAGGAAAATAAAAAGTATATAATATTTAAATTTTATAAGGAGGATAATATGACTGAATATCTATCACCTGGGGTATATGTTGAGGAAAAATCCTCAGGAGTAAAGCCTATCGAAGGTGTCGGCACTTCGACCGGGGCATTTGTCGGAATTGCAGAAAAAGGACCGATCGGGCAGGCAAATTTTATCGCAAACTGGACCCAGTTTGTGAACACATATGGGGCTTTCACAGCCAACGCATATCTGGCATATACTGTGTACCAGTTCTTTTCGGAAGGAGGAACTCGATGTTACGTGGTCAGGACATGCCATTACACGGATATAACAACCCCTTCCACAAAGACGACTGCGGCTTCAACAGGAACCATGAATGATGATGCCACACCCCCTGTAGCTTCGTTAAGATTCACTGCAACGGATATTGGTACATGGGGGGATAAGATTTCTATCGAAGCAAAAGCCGCAACCGATACAGCACTGACAGGTGGCTTCCAACTGGTTGTAAAATTTAGCGGAAATGTACAGGAGTCATTCGATAATCTAACAATGACAAATGTTATAGACAAGGTAAAGTCGGCTTATGTCTCAATAGAAAAGGCAGGAGCTACTCCCAATGCTCCGAAGATAGGTTCATCTTTGACCCTGATTGGCGGTAATAATGGTGACATTGGTTCCGATGGCAAATCTACTCTCGCGGTAGCGGATTTTGAAGGGGATGCAAAGGCAATGAATGGTCTTCATGCTTTCGACATAATAGATGACATCAACATCGTTGCCATTCCCGACAGTCTTAAGATCACTTCTACCGGACCCAGAGATACAATTATAAAAGGATATAGCTACTGCCAGAACAGGAAAGATTGCTTCTTTATTGCAGACCCCCCCTTTGGGTTCAGTCCCACTACTATTAAGAATTATAAAGAGGCACAAGGCGATTGGCTTGGACAAAATGGCTTTAACTCCTCATTCGCAGCTCTTTATTATCCCTGGGTAATTATTAGCGACCCCCTAACCGGAGGGAAAACACCAGTTCCCCCATCCGGCGCAGTCGCCGGAACATACGCCCACACAGATTCGGTAAGGGGAGTCCATAAGGCGCCCGCAGGCATCACGGATGGTTATCTCGATTCAGCAAGCGGCATAGAGAGAATTATCACAAAGAGCGAACATGATATATTAAATCAACCAGGGATAGACGTCATCCGTTCTTTCCCATCGTCAGGTATTGTGGTATGGGGAGCAAGAACGCTCTCTGCCGACGCTGAATGGAAATACATTAATATCAGAAGGCTGTTTTTATTCCTGGAGAAATCCATTGACAAAGGTACACAGTGGGTCGTCTTTGAGCCGAACTCGCCCGCGCTGTGGGGCTCGGTAATCAGAAATATAACGGCATTTCTGCTCAGGGTATGGAGAGACGGCGCATTGTTCGGAAGCACGCCGGAAGAAGCATTCTACGTAAAGGTCGATGCTGAGAATAATCCGCCTGAAGTAAGAGATGCAGGGCAGTTGATTATCGAGGTCGGGGTAGCGCCGGTAAAACCTGCAGAGTTCGTAATAATCAGAATACAGCAGAAGACATTGTCAAAATAATTAAAAAATAATAGGAGATTGATAACATGGCAACAGGAGCAAGGAACGATCCATACAGAAATTTCAGGTTCAGGGTCGAGATAGATGGAGTCCAAACGGCAAGTTTTGCAGAAGCCACAATCCCGGATACTACCACAGACTCGGTTGATTACAGGGAAGGAACCGATTTACCTTTCCAGAAAAAACTTTCGGGTCTCACCAAGTACGGGAACATAACCCTGAAGAAAGGGCTCACCGACTCTGTGGAGCTTTATAACTGGAGAAAGTCGGTTGAAGATACCGGGGCAATCAAGGCAAGAAAGAATATTTCCTTGATATTGATCGATGAGGAAGGAAATGATAAGGCACGATGGGATATTATGGAGGCGTGGCCCACAAAGTACAACCCGTCGGGTTTTAGCGCAAAGGCGAACGAAGTGGTCATAGAGACACTTGAGATCGTGCATGAAGGGATAAAGAGGACGAAGTAATATTTGGATTAGCCAAGAGGAAGCGAAATGGGAATTTTACAGACAGAGCACGATTTTACTTTGCCCATGGGATATGTGGATGAGGCAGGAACTCTTCACAAAGACGGCAGGATGAGGCTTGCCACTGCTGCTGATGAGATACTGCCCATGAAAGACCCGAGGGTGCAGAGTAACCCGGCGTATTTGACCGTCATCCTTCTCTCCAGGGTCGTTACAAGCCTGGGCAGTTTGAAGATGGTAAACCCAAAGGTTATTGAAGGGCTCTTTGCCGGGGACTTCGCATATCTTCAGGAAATGTATACGAGGATCAACCAGAATGGTTCGAATGTGCTCAAGGTCGTCTGTCCGAAGTGTGAGCATAAATTCGATGTAGAGGTGCAATCTCTGGGGGAATAACAGGCTACCCCCACGAGCGCCTCTACGAGGAGGTAGCCTTTCTGGCTTACCATTTTCACTGGGACTATGAAACAATAATGAACATGGAGCACAGGGAGCGGCAGCAATGGTGCAATGAGGTAAGTAAAATAAATACAAAACTCAGTTCGGATGAATCGAAAAACCTTTTTGAAGTATAGGAGCAATAATGGCAGTAGGGAACAGGAAAGACCCGTATGGCGTTTTTAGATTTCGCGTGGAGATAGATGGCATCATCGCAGGCGGATTTAGCGAGGTTTCAGGGTTGAGCGTCCAGACCGAAGTCGATTCAATAAGAGAAGGCGGTGTCAATGATTTTGAGTATAAGCTGATCACG
>CABMHZ010000006.1 GCA_902386115.1 uncultured archaeon
TATCTGGAAATGCCCGTCAATCCCGATGGCTATGGCTTTTGTGAGAAGAGAATAATTCTCATTAATATGACCCCAGCGTGTCTGAACCATTCCGACCCCGGGGTTTTGGAAATAGGGGATGGTTTTCCTGAGAAAATTCGTATCAGGCAGGAAATCCGCATCGAAAACTGCAATCAATTCATCCCGGGTGCATTTCATGCCTTCTCTTAGCGCGCCTGCCTTGTACCCTTCTCTTTTTGTTCGATGAATGTGACGGACGTTCACTCCGTTTTTCCGAAGCTCTCCGGCACATTTCTCTATAATGCCTGTTGTCTCATCCGTGGAATCATCCAGCACCTGTACCTCAAGCTTCTCACGCGGATAATCCAGCTCTGCAACTTTTTTTATAAGGCGCTCCACAACGTACTGTTCATTGTAAACAGGAAGCTGGACAGTAACCGCCGGGTAGTAAGTCAGGTCCGGGGCTTTCTCATGTTTTTTCTTCCGGTGAAGGTATGTTAGGACAAAGCAATTAAACCCGTAAATGAAGAGGATTATCAAAATCACAGTATAGACAGCAAGCAGAACTCCACTGAAGCTCATATCCTGCCACCAAAAAGGGCATAAGGTTTTTGCATTTCAGTCACCACCGCAAACAGAGAAGGCTTCGATGCTTCGTATTTTTTCCCCACAATCCCGTTGCTCAGAAGGCGCCTTGAAAGTTTTTGGAATGAGGTTTTTACATCCTTTCAGGCAGTAAAAGTCCTGAGTCCTCTGGATTTTTTGAATTACATATGCCTCAAAACGCATTATCTTACTCCAAGATTTAAACTTCCGCTGATATGCGCTCTTGCATAATAACTGTATCTTGCTATGATGATATATTGTTGGTTTTAAGGCATTATAATAATACAGTGCCCTTTTAAAAACCCCAATCATCTGCTCATGTAACATAGTTGCATTTGATTCCATCTTTCATATTTTTGCCCCTGGATTTATCAATCCCGCCGACAATATATAACTATGAATGATCTCACAAAGGTATCATTCACCAATCTGGATAAGATCCTCTATCCAGGGTTGAAAGTGAAAAAATCCCAGGTCATAGAATATTATATCAGGATAGCTCCAAAGATGCTGGGATTACTGAAGGACCGGGCTATAGTCCTGAACAGGTTTCCAGATGGCATAGAAGGCGAAGGATTCTATGAAAAGAATTCACCAATGGGAACACCATCATGGGTGAAGACCTTCTATAGATATTCGGAGACCGCGCAGCGTGATCTTTACTACATAATATGCAATGACCTTGACACCCTTATATGGATGGCAAACTTGGCAGCGCTTGAGATAAATATTACATTATCAAAAACAGACAGCTTTGATATACCCGACCTTGTGTTATTTGACATCGACCCTGAGCCGCCTCTAACCTTTGATGACGTGATGGACGTTGCGCTTTTGCTGAAGGAAAAACTGGACGAACTTAATTTCAGAGCCTTTGTCAAGACCTCCGGAAAAAAGGGATTGCATATTGTTTTGCCTGTTGAAAGCGGCTATAATTTCAGGCAGACAAGAGAATTCGTCCATCAATTTGGAAAATTCCTGGCAAGAGGGTCAGACCTTATCGTATCAGAGTTCACGCAATCACGCGACCCGGGAACGATCTTTATAGATTACTTACAGAATACAGAAGGAAAGACCATGATCGCCCCCTACAGCCTGCGGGCAGAACCCGACGCAGCGGTATCCACACCTCTTGAATGGAAAGAACTTAAGAAAGGATTAAGACCCCAGGAGTTCAACATATTTACTGTATTAAAAAGGAAGACCAGTCCCTGGGAGGGGTTACTGGACAGCAGACAGAAACTGGAAGTGTGATATGGTAACAGATCAGGAAAAAGCCATGCCGTCCCACAGACCAATCTGGAGCGGCAGTATTACGATCGGTCTTGTCAATGTGCCGGTCAAGCTTTACACGATGATACGAGATCAGGCATTCTCGTTCAGGCTCCTGCACAATCAGGATGGGCAGCCCTTGAAATATGAACGGGTATGTACAAGGGAAGATAAAGTGATCGACTGGAAGGACACAGTAAAAGGATATGAGGTACGAAAGAACGAATTTATCGTTTTTACGAAGGAAGAGCTTGATGCCATAAGACCTGAATCCGACCAAAGGATCAGGCTCGATAAGTTCGTAAGTTTACTTTCCATAGACCCCATATATTTTGAAAAGTCGTATATCCTGATCCCTGACAATAGTAATGACGCTTACAGCCTGTTGATGACGGTGATAAAGCAGATGGGTAAGGCGGGAATGGGAAAGCTTACAATGAGAACAAAAGAGTATCCCGTCGTCATATACGAGTACAAGGGCGCCCTGGTGATTACGGCACTGAGGTACGCCAACGAAGTGGTGTTTCCCGGCATTATGGAAGAATTAAAGGAACTCAAAAAACCTGCAAAAAAGGAAATGGAGCTGGCTGAAAAGATCATCAGGGACCTGTCCGGCGAATTTGATATAACAGAGTACACGGACGGTTACAGGATGAGAATGGAAAAGCTCATAGAATCGAAGATGAATGGAGAGATCGTGATTGCGGAGGCGCCGAAGAAGGAAGAAGTCAGGGAATTGATGGCAGCGCTTCAGGAAACTATCAAACAGATGAGTAAATGAAACAATATCTGCCAATGCTTGCCAGACCTCAGGAAACACCTTTTTCCTCTGAGGACTGGATATTTGAGGTTAAATGGGACGGCATAAGGGCTATCAGTTACGTAAACGATGAACTCAGTGTCAGGAGCAGGAACCAGAAAGAGTTGATCAATAATTTTCCTGAACTGGAAGAGTTAAGGGAACTGGCAGGAAATACCGTCCTTGACGGGGAGATCATTGTTATGAAAAATGGTGCGCCTGACTTCCAGGCAGTGATATCAAGGAATCAAAGTACTGAACCCGGTGATATTGAATACCTGTCCCGAAAATTCCCCGCGACTTACGTGGTGTTTGATATCCTTGAAAAAGACGGGAAGCCTCTCCTTGAAATTCCCCTGATGGAGAGGAAGACGATTTTGAAAAATTCCGTCAAAGAAGGAAAATATGTTGTCCTGTCCATGTTCGTGGAAGGGAGCGGAGAATCATATTTCAAGGCAGCTCTGGAAAAAGGGCTTGAAGGCGTAATGGCAAAGAAGAAACAAAGCGCATATGAACCCGGAAAAAGAAGCAATAACTGGCTGAAGATCAAACAAAAAAAGTCATGCGATTGTGTCATTTTCGGTTATACCGCTGGCATGGGGAGCAGGGATAAGGCATTCGGGTCATTGATACTGGGGCTGTATGATGGAACAGGTCCGGTCTATATCGGTAATGTTGGTACAGGTTTTTCAGATCAGGATATGGAAGACCTGAAAAAGTTAATGGATGAATATAAAGCTGAAACTGAAACATTGAAGGGGGTGGAAACAGACCGGGAGATAACATGGTTAAGACCTGAGCTTGTCGGCGAAGTGGGATATCAGACCGTTACGGAAGACGGGCGCCTGCGCATTCCGGTATTCCTGAGGCTCAGGAACGATAAGACACCGCTTGAATGTACGATTGATCAGATACGACCTTCCGTTAATGATTATACAAGCAAGCGGGACTTCACAAGGACACCTGAACCTGCCGGCTCAGGGAGAAAAGAGGCTGGTAAATCATTTGTTATCCACGAGCATCATGCCCGCAGGCTCCACTTTGACCTCCGCCTCGAGAAAGACGGGGTTCTTAAAAGCTGGGCAGTTCCAAAGGGACCGCCGGAAAAGAGCAGTGACAGGAGGCTTGCAGTGCAGGTAGAAGATCATCCGCTGGAATACGGAAAATTCGAAGGGACAATTCCTGAAGGTCAGTACGGGGCAGGGACTGTGAAGATTTGGGACAGGGGTTTTTATGAGCCCATTGTGTGGAAGGATGATAAGATCGAATTTTTAATAAAAGGTGAGAAAATGGACGGAAGGTATGTTCTTGTGAAATTCAAGAAAGCGCAAAAGAATAACTGGCTTTTCTTCAAGGCTGGTGATTGAGATGGATAAGGTTCACATTGGCACTATGGGCTGGAGCTATAAATTCTGGATAGGGGACTTTTACCCTGAGGGTTCGGGTACGGATAACCTGCTCGGTGAATATGCAAAGAATTTTGATACTGTTGAGATCGACAACACTTTTTACCGGATTCCCTCAAAGGATACTGTCATGAAGTGGAAGGATGAGACGCCGGATGATTTTATTTTCTCGGCAAAATTCCCCAGGAAAATAACCCATATCAAGAAACTACAGGATTGCGAGGACGACGTGAAGGTCTTTATCGAACATATGTCTTTGATGGGGGATAAGCTCGGACCCATGCTTTTGCAGTTACCTCCGGATTTTAAGCCTGAGAATTTTGGGATATTGAAGGATTTCCTGGCTGGTTTGCCTGAGGGATACAGATTTGCTGTTGAGGTGAAAAATAAGAAGTGGCTGGAGGAGGGATTCTATAATATGCTGAGGGATGAGGGGGTGGCGCTTGCCCTGATAGATCATCCCTGGATGCCTGAGATGAATACGGTAACTTCTGATTTTGTTTACATACGATGGGAAGGGGACAGGAGGAAAGTGAATGGGTTGCTGGGGAAAGTGGAAAGGGAGAGAGGCGAGGAGATAAAAGGGTGGGCTGGGAAGATCAAAGGTTTTTTGGCGGAGGGTGTGGAGGTTTTTGGGTATTTCAGCAAGTATTATTCGGGGTATCCACCGGGGGATGTGAGGATGATGAAGGGGGTGTTGGAGATGTCACTACCTCCGACTTCGTTTCCCTAAAGTCCCGAGGCATCAACGAGGTGCACGAGGTTTTATATCTCAACCGAATAGATTTTATGGTAGTATGATTATATATAGAATCCATTATGTTAAGAAAAATTTCTATTATTAATGTGGGTGCCAATGCTGCAAGTGGAACTTTAAGAAGCCCTATCTTTAAAGATGGAACCTTTGAGTTTGTGCCAGTAAAGACCGATAACCTTGATACTCCGACTGGATTTGATACTTTTTCTGAATTCAAAAATTATAATGTAAGACCAATAATTGAATTTATTCCGAAGAAATTTCTATCCGAGAGTATGCATAATGACCCTGAGTTTATTACTCATACTTATGGAGATACTCCAGAAAGTGAACCCAAGTCTTCAAAGTTAAAAAGTTCTCCGAGAGCTTTTAATTTGAGAAAATTAAATAAAGGTGATACACTTTATTATTTAGCTAGACTTGTGGAAAGGAATAATGTGACTTGGGGAAACCCCGGATTTTATCTCATTGGAAATCTTGTTCTTGATAAGATTATTAAAAAATCTGACCTTGAAAAGAATCCAACTCTTATCACACAGGTTCAAAATAATGCACATGTAAAACGCTGGTTAGCAAAACCTGAAGCAGAACCCTGGAATTTTTGGGTATTTGTTGGATCTGAACAATCAAAGCGATTTATTCATGCCGTTCCATTTGATAAAAATATAGTACAAAAAGTATTACTTACACGAAACGGAACTCCAATAATATGGGATTCAGATAAAACCGACCTGCAAACAATCGGTTCTTACACGAGAAGTTGCAGAATAATTGATAATCCTGAACAGATCAAAACATTAGAAGAACATGTAACAAAATATTGGTAAGAATAATTTAATTGTAATCTTCAATATTAACATCGCTTCTATTCCTTTGATCACAAAAACGATCATAATCTGAATCTATCTCAGCATTAGAATATTGTAGCATTCGATTCAATAACTCTTCTTGAAAATCGGAGAGTTTAAACGGGTATTCATAAAAATGTTCACATGCTCCAAAAAAAGCTTTCAGAACAGTTTTATCCTCTTCGATTGCTTTGATAATTGATTCAGCAAGTTCTTTTTTGTCCTTGTCCGCTAAAAGAAAAGCAACCCACATAACTTCAGCTTTTTCAAGCGGTGGTTTATATAAGTTTATTCTACCATTCTCGTTTCTTATGGAGAACCAATTCATTCCACCATAAATTTGCTTACTTCCCCCCTCCGGTCCAAACCATTCCGGTTCAGCTTCTTTAGGCTCACCCGTCTCTACTGATTTCCTGTGGTTAATATTTTCCTTATCCGTATGTATATAAGGTTTATATAGGTCATCTTTAATTGTTACAATATTTTTTTCATCATTAATATGAATTGAATAAGAGCTTTCTCCGTCAGAAATCGTTATTTTCTGACCATCGTTGGTTATTTTGGTTTTATTATTCTCCCACTTTACTCCATTTTCTCCAAAAAAAGTTATTAATTTGCTACTATCGCTTATTGGAATATTGTTCCAGCAAAGAAAAAAAGTTGGCTTTAAGGTTTTTAATAATGAAATTATATTAACCTGTATAGAATTTAATAAATCAACTGGAATTTGTTCTCTCAATCTATGAGTAATTTTTTCTTTAAATGTTAATTGTTCTTCGAATGTCAATCCTGCTGCTGATGCCGATGGTGCAATGTCAATAATATATATACAATTATCTTTATCTACAAAACACGTTTTTGCATCTTTTCTTAATGAATAAAATATCCATTTATATAAAAGCCTTGAGTGATCATCTATCCAAAACTCCTCTGGATATCCATATAACTGTTTTGAATAGTTTCCTTTTTCTAACCATAAAATAAACAATTTCTGTACTTTTTCATCCAAGCCTTGCCATTTTGTTACACCATTGTCAAGATCCTTTACATATCTATCAACCCATAGTTCTAATGATTCTTTAATTTTATTCTTAATGTTTTCATCCGAAGATTCGAATATAAATGCATATTTGTTTTTAACTACTTCCGGCAGTGTATTAAAATTCATTAAAACTTGCGGGATTGCCTCGATTGGAATTTCTTCTTCTGAATTTGAAACAAGATTCTCCAATACATTTTTAAGGGTTTCATCAACTTCGTTATAATTTTGAATCAGTAATCTTATTTGTTGATTTTTATTGTTTAAGGTACTTAAGCGCGTTTTACCACTTTCTTGAAGCTCTTTATGATATTTTATAATGAAAATTGTAATAAGTAAATCTATATTTGAATCTCTTTCAAATTTATCTAATAAAAATTCTATTTCTTTTATCGATTTTGAATCCATTTCAAATGTCATCGTATAGGCGATAACATACTTAACAAAGGGATTTTCATCTTTATTTTGAATCTGCTTCTCCAAGTAATTATGTATAATTTTATCATCAAATTTTTTATAATTATTCAGGAACTCGGCGTAATATTTGAATTTATCGAAGTTTCGATGGAATTCCTCTAAAGTTGATATCTTTTCTCCCAAATATGATTTTAATGAAGTCACAAGTGTTTCTATAGTGCCAATTGTTATTGATTTTGAAATTTCATTCAAATTTTCTAAAACTAAATTATATGTTTCTTCGTGACCTGTATAACATATCCCTTTGAATATATTGAACCGCAATGTGGAATATCGATAGCCTTCTTTATTCCATCCCTCGATTTGAAAACTAAGCGAATAGTATAAATTAAATATTATTTCATTGAATATTTTATATTCGGATTTATGTTCTACCTCTTTCAGTAGCTTTTCTATGGCCTCTCTATATACCGGATGAACAAAGTCTAATTTTATAATTTCTTTATCTGAAAAAAACTCTTTTTCAATTTTACTTTTTATAAATCTATCATTAAATTTATATTTACATTCTCTGAAATAATTTTTTCCAGTCAAATCTGATGGACAACATAACAGATAAGTCGTCTCCAAATCGTCAAGATTGAAATCCTGATTTATATATAAATTATATAAAAATATCTTTTCATAATCTTTCAGTAATTTTATATCAACTGCAATAGAATGTATTTGCTGTTTAGCTTTATCGATATAAGTATCTAATTCACTTTCTTTAAAATCTACTTTATCTTTGGCATTTTGAATAAAATATGAAATATCACCAGGCAATAACAGTTCATTTGTAATTTTTTTGACATTCCTGTTAAGAATTGTTTCTTTATTTTTTTCAGTTAAATGAATAAAGTTCAAATTCTTATCAAACATTTCTTTTCGATTGTCTTCATCATAATCTGAAAATCTTAATTCAACAATCGAACTTTTAAATTCGTTCATTAAATTCCAACGGCTTAATTCATTATTATTGTATAAAAATTTATCAATAATATCTCGTCTGGAACCTATTATGATTTTTGATTGATTAACTGATAAATCTAGAATATCTATTATTAAATATATCCATTTATTTCCAAGGCCTGACTCGTATTCTGTTTTTCCAAACAGATCATCTAATATGAATAAATTTTTCTTTCTTATTAAATCATAATATTCCGTCCTATCTTTTTCCGTTCTTAAGGTAATCAATGATTCCTTATCTTCGTGTACCTTAAAACCTGATTTTTTCAATTCTTTAGCAAGATTCATCATTGTCGTCGTTTTTCCAACGTTTCGATCCCCGACAATAGTAATTATATTTGAAACTTTTATTTTATTAAGAATTTTATCCCAATTTTGAGGAGGAATGAATACATTTAATTCCTTTGCACAGTTTGATTCGAATGTTCTCTTTTCCTGAGAATATGGGTGTTTTTCAAATGAATATTCTTTCAGGTTAAGTCCTTTGACAATAACATCCATATCTTTAGGCCGATAACCTGTTCTTAAAAATCTCATTTTTTCGATAAGATTGTCCCCTGTAATGACATCAAACCAGCTTCGTGCTTTTCCACCTATTTGTTCAATATCATAAATACTGTCTTTTTCAAAATATCCCCAACATTTAATATAAGCCAAGTCACCTTCCTCAATATGCTCAAAATTCCCTTTTCTTATGAGGTTCAACTTTTCCAAAAATGCAAATTTTTGGTGCTTTAATTGTTTAAATAAATTTATATTTAATAGAATCTCTTCTCCAGTATCAACAATTACACTCCAGTCCCCATTCTCGTTTCCAATTACTTTACCTTTGATTGATTTCAATTCGAGTAAAGCGATTCCTTTTTCAGTCAAAATTGAAACATCAATCTGCCTATTTGACACTAGTGTCCAGTCAATAATGTAAAGTCTTAAACTATATATTATATGCCATCCATCATATATCTGAGAGGATGGATTTGAAGAAATATATTGTAACACTTTCCAAAGAAGAACGCGATACCCTTCAA
>CABMHZ010000007.1 GCA_902386115.1 uncultured archaeon
ATAGAACTTCGACCTGTTCTGGAACTCCCAGATAACCCCTATGCTTCCCGTAATGGTATCGGGATTCGCGATTATCCTGTCAGCCGGGGCGCTTATATAATACGCCGCGCTTGCAGCCACATCGCCCATTGAGACCACTATGGGCTTGTCAATCTTTTTCATAGCCGACAGGATCTCTTCAGCCGCGGCGGGAGAGCCGCCCGGACTGTTCACCCTCATCACAATCGCTTTCACACCATTATCCTCGGAAGCCTCATTCAGGCTGCTTGTTATGTCCTCGGATGTGGCTATCCCGAATCCGGTGGGAACGCTGCCAGTCAGCATCTCTCCCTGCACGTATATCACTTCAACCCGGTCTGCCGAGATGCCGAAATTCCCACCACCCAGGATCAGGAATAAACTGCCACCTATGAGTAACAGCAGTATGCCTATTACTAAAAAGTATATTCCCAGGTTCCTTGAACTTGCCATTATTCATTCAATGCAATTACTAATATTTAACTACTTATAATCCTCAATGCATGTCTTCAGGTACCGGGCATTACTCGCTTTTATGAATTCGCTGCTAATTTCCCTGGGGTCTCCGTCCGATACGATATGCCCTTTGTCAATAAGGACAGCCCTCTGCGCAACTTCTCTTATGAAATCCACATGATGGCTCACGAATATAATGGTGGTGTTGAAGGTCTTATTGATGCTCTTCAGTGAATTGGCAACATCCCGCAGAGTTATCGGGTCAAGGTCCCCAAAAGGTTCATCCAGCAAAAGGATCGACGGTTTTGAGGCAAGCGCCATCGCAAGCGCTGCCCTGACATTCTCGCCGCCGCTCATCTGGTACGGCTTGGCATCAAGAATGGATAGAGGCAGATCAACAGCTTCAAAGACCGGCTTTGTGTAATTCATTACCTCTGTAAGCGGGTAGCTCGGGAAAAGCACGCCAAGGATGGCAGGGGTATATCCCATTTTCGCAAGCGTTTCTTTCGAGTTTTCCTCGGGCATGTCGGTCATCCTGTACAGTTCATCGAGGTCTTTATCTGATATGCCAAGTTCCTTTGCGCGTTTTCTTGATTCCTCCACTACATCCTGACCTTTTACGCCCAGTTTATAAGCAAGCTGCTGTTTTATGGTCGAATGCGGCGAGAGCGCGAATTCCTGGTACATTATGCTTGTGATCCTTCGCACGTCCATTCTCCTGGGAGAATACGTGGACATCTCCACCCAGTCATTATCGACCATGAACTCTATTTCCCCTTCATCAGGGTAAACAAGCCCGTCCATGGCGTGCAGAAGCGTTGTCTTTCCTGCTCCGCTTGGTCCTATGAGCGCGACTATCTCACCCTGCTTGAATTCAAGATTGATATTATCGAGGTCAAGCACTTCACCCTGCCTGAAAAGCCAGTATCTCTTGGACAGACCGGTCACTTTTACCACGGTTTTATCCGATTTCCTCTGCGGCATGGGTATGGCGGGTTTCATTTTCTTAAGGAATTTCTTTAGTACGTATTCAGGTTCGCCTTCCTCTATTATCCTGCCTTCTTCAAGCCACAGTATACGGTGCGCCAGATATGAATGGACTTCTGGCAGATGGGAGACCACAAGGGTCTTTAACCCTGTCTTTTCGTTCACCGTTTTTATGGTATCAAGAACTTCCTGTTTGGTGGCAGGGCATGTCATGGTGGCAGGCTCGTCCAGGAGGAGAAGGTTGGGCTTTGCCGCAAGCTGGCGCGCTATCAAAAGCCTCTGCTTTTCCCCGCCGCTGAGTACTGCGGAAAAATGCTCTGCTTTCTTGTCAAGATTGACAAGTTTCAGGTATTCCATGCTTTTTTCATATAATTCATCGTAATAAGGAGAGTCTTTCTCAGGCAACTGCTCAAATCCTGATTTTTCGGCATAGAGGCGCCGCAGCACGCTTTCATACGTGGCGCCCGGCCACAGGCCGAAATTTCGCTGAAGATGTATCGCGGTCATTTTATGCAATTTAACGAGATCATTATGGCTGGCATCTGGTCTGACCGTAAATCCGTCAAGCTCAAAACTGCCTCCGCTGAACGGCTCCATACCGCGCAGCACTTTCAGGATCGTGGATTTCCCGCCACCGCTTCTTCCTATTATCCCCAGTATTTCGCCATCTTTAATATCAAAACTCACATCTTTCAGGACTCTGACCGTATCAGAATCGATTACATAGTCTTTAACCAGATTATTTACTTTTAGCATAGAACATTCTCCAGAACTTGCAGCAACTGATAATTACTAATAATGCAGATTTCGTAATGTTTGAACGTCTATATATTGTTGTTGCTTGAGTTTTTCATTTCTGGGTTGCCGGAATGCAGAGAACCATGGAAAGATTTATACTGTTCAAAATGGTAAAAATTAAGAAACACTAAATAGAATGGAAAACGATATTAAGTGAGATTGAGGTATTTATATGAAATTAGGCGATTTTTTTAAGAAAACGGAGAAAAAAGACCCATTACAGGAAGCGGAAGAATATAAGAATGCAGGAAGGTTCGATAAAGCGCTTGAATCATACAGGGGCATACTCGAAGCGGAGCCTTCGAACCTGAAAGCATGGTATGATAAAGCAACCATCCATCTCACACTTGAACAGTTCGAGCCTGCTCTTGAGGCATATGAGAAGATCCTGGAACTTGACCCCGGTAATAAAAAAGCCTGGCATGAGAAAGGTTTCATACTGGTTAACCTTGGCAGGCTGAAAGAAGCACTTGTTGCCTATGATAAGGCACTTGAGTCGGATCCTGAGAACATCAAGCTCCTGTCAGAGAAAGCCATGATCTTGAGGGAACTGAAAAGGAACGCGGAAGTCCTTAAGATATACGAAAAGCTGCTTGAGAAAGACCCCAATAATACTAAAATGTGGGTCGATAAAGGGTCAATACTGTCTGACCTCGGAAAAGATGCCGATGCGCTTGCTGCTTATGAGAAAGTGCTCGAGCTTGATCCCAACGATTCGGGAGCTCTTGCGCATAAAGGGTTAATCATTGGCTTACGAAGACAGTATGCCCAGAGTTTTACACTTTTTGACAAAGCACTTGAAAAAGACCCGGCGAACTGGTTCGCACTGTTCGGAAAAGGTGTGGTATGGAAGCTTAAGGGCATGGATCTTAAATCACTTGACAGGCGTTATGATGCTGTAAAAAGCTTTGATAATGCGCTCAAGGCGTATGAAAGCGCCACTGTCTTGAATTCGAATAATGCAAATCTGTGGTATGAAAAGGGCTTACTTTTCAAAGATCTCGATCGCGGAAATGAAGCCATCAGGGCTTTTAATAAATCCATTGAGCTTGACCCGGGGAACACGAAAGCATGGTATGATAAGGGGGTAACGCTGAAAGAACTCGGGATGGAGGACGAAGCCACGAGATGTTTTGAGAAGGTGCTTGAGCTGGAGCCCTCGCATACGCTGGCGCGCCATAAGTTGAAGCAGATGTAGGGGAAATATCAGTTAAGGAGGATATGCAGGCTATCCATTTTTTCGAGACGTTCCACGGTTCGTGTTGTCGAGTGACGCCCTTGCTGCTGAAAAACGGAATAACCAACTCGAACTCACGCGCCGGAGTTCGTTCGCGTTCGTTTCAGTTCGTTGTTGATTTCAATTGGAGAAATGGTTCCGGCACGCTTGTCTGATTATAAACAATCCAAAAAATTAAGCCACGGAGACACAGAGGCACCGAGGGAAAATGGAGGAATAATTCAGATGTCAGCACCGCATATTCATTAAGGAAATCCGTATAAGGAGTATAAATGAAATCTATTTCTGCAGTGCGGTGGCCTAGGGCGTAATAGTAAAAATTATACTTTATATACTATGAGAAAAATTATTAAGTGTATAATATGGATGGAAATATAAACCAATTTCCTGAACAGGAAGCACGAGATAATATTGATAAACAGCTCCGTGCAGCCGGATGGGCAGTTCAGGATAAGGATAAAATTGAGTGGAATGAAAGTGTTGGTATTGCCATCCGTGGATATCAGACAGATGCAGGTCCTACTGATTATTTATTATTTGTTGAGAGAAAACCAGTTGGACTGATCGAGGCAAAAAAAGAAGATGAAGGATTAAAACTCATATCTCATGAACCTCAGGCGGAAAATTATGCGACAAGTAAACTCAAATACTTTGATAATGACCCCCTTCCGTTCGTTTATGAGAGTACAGGAACTATAACCAGATTCACTGATTACAGAGATCCAAAACCGCGTTCAAGACCAGTATTTGCTTTTCATAGACCTGATACTTTTAAGGAATGGCTGAAGGAGGGCAAATCTCTAAGAACAAGACTGTTAAATCTGCCAGAACTTCCAGACCCCGGTTTAAGAACCTGCCAGATAAAGGCAATAAGAAATCTTGAAAATTCATTCAAGGAAAATAAGCCGAGAGCTTTGATTCAGATGGCTACCGGTTCTGGTAAAACCTACACTGCGATTACATTTATTTACCGTTTATTGACGTTTTCCGGTGCAAAACGGGTATTATTCCTGGTTGACACAAAAAACCTCGGAGAGCAGGCAGAACAGGAGTTCATGGCATATCAGCCGTCTGACGATAATCATAAATTTACTGAACTATATAACGTTCAACGGTTGCGTTCAAACTATATTTCATCAGACAGCCATGTGTGCATAAGTACTATCCAGAGGCTTTATTCAATTTTACAGGGTGAAGAACTGGATGAAGAGGTCGAAGAGATAAATCCGAATGAAAAAAAATGGGAAAAGAAAGAACCGATGCCGGTTGTTTACGATGCAAAGATACCGATAGAACAATTCGATTTTATTGTAATTGATGAATGTCACCGTTCAATATACAACCTGTGGAAACAAGTGCTTGAATATTTTGACGCGTTTCTTATCGGATTAACCGCCACACCTGATAAAAGAACTTTCGGTTTTTTCAATGAAAATGTTGTGAGTGAATATTCCCATGAAGATGCCCTGGCTGATGGTGTAAATGTGGGATGCGATGTGTACCTAATTGAAACTGAAATTTCACAATATGGAGCCAAGATAAAAGTCAATGAGTTTGTGGATAAACGCGAAAGGCTGAGTAGAAGGCAACGGAGGGAACAGCTGGATGAAGATGTTTTTTACTCTAAAAAAGAGCTGGATAAAGAGATTGTAAATCCCAGCCAGATAAGGAATATCATCCGTGCTTTTAAAAATAAACTGCCTGAGATATTTCCTGGAAGAAAAGAAGTCCCGAAGACCCTGATTTTTGCCAAAACCGACAGCCACGCTGATGATATTATCCAGATAGTCAGGGAAGAATTCAATGAAGGTAATGAGTTTTGTAACAAAATTACCTATAAAACTGAAGAAGACCCGAAATCTTTGCTTGCACGGTTCAGGACTGCATATAATCCGAGAATAGCTGTCACCGTAGCCATGATTTCCGTAGGCATTGATGTTAAACCTCTGGAATGTCTGCTCTTTATGCGGGATGTAAAAAGCAAAAGCTATTTTGAGCAGATGAAAGGCCGCGGAACACGCACATTCGGCTATGAAGATTTAAAAAAGGTAACCCCTTCTGCGTTGGCGGCAAAATCACATTTTGTGGTTGTGGATGCTGTTGGAGTTACAAAATCCCTTAAAACCGACAGCCGCCCACTGGAGCAAAAACGCTCCACTGCGATGAAGGAGCTTCTGGATGCTGTAACTATGGGAAAAATGGATGAAGACCTGTTCACTTCACTTGCAGGGCGCCTTGCCAGGCTGGAACAACAACTTACTGACAGGGAAAAAGAAACATTTAAAGAAAAGGCAAAAGGGAAGACTTTAAGTGAGACGGTAAAAGACCTGTTGAATGCATATAATCCGGATAAGATCGAAGAAAAAGTAGATGTGCTGAAGAGGGAAAAACCGGGATTGACGGAAATCCAGGCTCTGACGATGGCAAAGGAAGAATTGTCAAAAACAGCAAGTTCAACCTTTAACGGAGACCTTAACAGGTACATTGAAAATGTGCGCAGGATTCATGAACAGATCATTGATACTGTGAATATTGATAAGGTTACAAAAGCGCAGTGGGGGAAAGATGCCGCGGATAAAGCCAGGGATATCGTGAAAGATTTTTCCCGGTATTTGGAAGAGCATAAGAATGAGATAGTAGCTCTTAGCTTTTTTTATAATCAGCCGTATAGACTCAGGGAGTTAACCTTCGAAATGGTGAGTGATGTTCTTGAAAAATTGAAAATGGATAAACCCACTCTTGCGCCGCATTACGTATGGCAGGCGTACGAGCAGCTTGAGGAGGTGAACGGGAAAAGCCCTAAAAATGAGTTGATAGCTCTTGTTTCCCTTATCCGCAGGGTGACTGGAATTGATAATCAACTGACAGCCTATGATAAAACCGTGGACAGGAATTTCCAGAAATGGGTTTTTGAAAAACAAGCCGGAGCATTAAAGTTCAATGAAGAGCAGATGAACTGGCTGAGGATGATGAAAGAGCATATTGCCACAAGTTTCCACATTGAAGTTGATGATATGGATCGCACACCGTTTGATGCACACGGAGGACGGGGAATGATGTTTAAGCTCTTTGGAAGTGGAATGAATACAGTAATAAGCGAAATGAATGAGGCGCTAGCGGTATGAAAAAGAAAATTGATCAGATTATCATGAAGCTTCGGGAAAATAAGCCAGTTCTTGAAAAGGAATACAAAGTTAAAACGCTGGGAGTTTTTGGCTCGTATGTCAGAGGAGAACAAAAAAAAAGCAGCGACTTAGATGTCCTTGTGGAATTCTCTAAAACCATTGATTTGTTCAAATACATTGAACTTGAGAACTACTTATGCGAAAAACTTGGCGTTAAAGTTGACCTCATAATGAAAGATACGCTGAAACCACGAATAAAGGATAGAATATTGAATGAGGCTATACCTGTATGAAAATGGAACGAGATATCAGGCTTTATCTTGACGAGGTTGAGTATCAAGCATGTATAGGCCAAAATTCATAATCACTAACAAGATCAATAATGATCTGCTTGAAATAGAACGGGCCAGAGGATTCCTTGACGCTACACAATTGAAGGAAGAATGGATAAAAGAAATGCAAAGTGCGGCGCTAATTCTTGAGGCGCATCATTCCACTCATATTGAAGGTACAGAGCTTACACTTTCCAAGGCGCAGAATATTCTTGCCGGTAAAATCGTTAAGGGTGTAAGACCAGATGACCGGCAGGAGCTATTGAATTATAAAGATGCTATCGATTTTGTTTCTGAATACCTTGATAGAAAATCTGAGATAACAGAGGAGATTATCAAGGACATCCACAGGATACTGGTTAAAGATGTAAGGGGCGGTTCCCTTGAACCAGGTAGTTACAGGAAAGTGCAGAATTATGTGGCAAATTCCATGACAGGGGAGATAATCTATAAACCGCCTGCTTCTAATCAGGTTCCTGCACTCATGAAAGAATTCGTGGAGTGGCTGAATGAGGAAAAAAATATTTCGGCTATCCTTATAGCAGGCGTTGCCCAGCACAGGTTTGTTGATATCCATCCTTTTTTAGATGGCAACGGCAGAACAGCACGGGTTCTTTGCACTCTAATTCTTTACCAGAATGGATACGATTTTAAAAGACTCTTTTCCCTGTCTGAATATTATGATAAGAACAGGCGGGAGTATTATGATGCGATCCAGAAAGTGCGGGAATCCGGTCTGGATATGACCGCATGGCTTGAGTATTTTGTGAGAGGATTGAAAAATCAGATGCTTGAAGTCAGGATCAAGGGTGAAGAAGTTATCAAAAAGGAAATTATCATCGAGAATGCTGTCAGGGCAGGATTTAATGACAGGCAGAAAAAAGCACTAATCTATCTCATGGAGAAGCAGAATATTACTCGTTCTGAATATGTCAAACTGTATGATGTGTCTATCAGGACTGCAAATTATGACCTTGAGATTATGGAAAAACTTGGATTTATTGAAAGAATTGGCGTGGGGAGAGCGATAAAGTACAGGCTATTGCAGGGGGGATGAATTGCACGCAAATTGCATGCAAATTGCACGCAAACCAGTGCAAAGAACGCAAAACCTGGCAATCTTGAATGAAAAAGAGCAACAACAGCAACTTAGGGATTACCGTGAAATAACCCATCTAAATTAATCTCCTTTTTGTGAAATGGAATAGTTCCATTTAGGATGTAAAGAATGGTATTCTATCGCCAATTTCTCCATTTCTTCATCCAATATTTTG
>CABMHZ010000008.1 GCA_902386115.1 uncultured archaeon
ATGAATGGATGGAAAGGTCATGGCAGTCCGATAAATCTGTCAGATGTTAGGTTGATTAGACCAGCATGAAATTATTAATATAAATATAAGTTCCGATCATGAGACTAATATAGGAACAACTTGCATACTTGCGATAATTCAAAAACTGAGAATCATAATCCATAAAAAATTATGAAGAGAGATTGGGGAACTAATGAGAAACCTCCAAGTTGCAAATTCAATATGTAGAGCCTCTCTACTTCCCCATCTTCTTCAGCCCGTCGATCAACGCATCGTACCTCTGGCAAATCCTCTTCACAACATCCGTTTCCGCGTTCTTATGCGTGGGAATAAGTACATCAGCCCCGGTTCCTATCTCCTTTCCGTCGCTTGAAGTCCCATAATCAGGAGCGACCTTTACCCCATCATTTGAAATCCCAAGGCGCAGTTCGTTTATCATCTTTGAGATCATCTCGGTCTGCGGCGCAACCTTGCGGGTTACAGAATATGTTTTTTCTATGTACTCGTCCTTAAGACCTGATATCATCTCAATGCTCTCCTTAACTTTTCTTGGAGAGCCGTATTCAGAAAGAAGATTTATCGAATTCACCAGTTCGTCGAACGTGGTAGCTGAGACCTCTATAATCCTCCCGTCAAAATATTCCTCGATCTTTTTCTGGTAGCCCTTCGAAACAACAAGCACTCCAAGTTCCTGCGCCAGGTCGCGTTCCTCATCAGTGGGATGATAGGGATTCACCACACGATATTCCGCTATTCCGCAAAGCGCCATCAGCGACTCGAACATGGGCGTGACCCCTATTCCCTGCTTCCCGAGCCACTTATCAAGCCCCATCTGCTGCTCCTTTGCAAGCTCAATTATCTTTCGCCTGATAGCATCAGGATCCCCAGAATCAAGATTGAAATAATCGGCAAACCGCTGGGTAGTGGAAAGCAGCTTCGTCCTGCCCTGCGGCACGGCTGAAATAAATCCCCATTCCTCAAGCTCCCTGGCGTGGTCGTAGGCAGCCGCGCCCCTCCTGTCCACAAGGTCAGCCACGGTCAGCGGCTGGTGATACGCTATCATGGACAGAGTCCGCAGCACCGGCGCGCGCAGTTCCTTTGGAGCAAGAGACCTGACCTTTTCTGCATACTCAGGCATGACCTGCATGACATATCTGCCCTCGATCTCTTTTATCTCAAGAGCGGAATGCCGCTGCCTGTACTCCTCCATCAATTGTCCCAGCAGTTCCTTTGCGTTCTTTCCCCTGACAAGATCAGAAAGCTGCGCAATGTCGAGAGGCTCTCCTGAAGCAAAAAGCGCTGCCTCTAATATTTCCTTATCTGCTGTCATGATGCCTCCTGCCTGCGGATAAAGAGTTCGCCGAAAAGCTCTTCCTGTTCAAGCCATATCTCCTTTTTTGTAGCAAGGAACAGGAGCGCAAGATAAGCCATTACTATGCCAGCCCTGTCCAGTGACCCTGAAAGCTCTGAGAACCGGATGATCTTTTGCTGTTCGAATATTCCTGTCAAAACATTTCTCATTTTTGCTACCCTGCTCTCGATATCCTCTTCGTGCGCGATGGAAAGCACTTCCTTGATGGTCGTCCTGTGTACTTCTTTCTTGCTCTTTAAGCGTTCAAGCCTCCTGTCTTCAACCGCCTCAGCCTTTTTCAGCTCTTCCAGCAGTTCTTCAAGCGTTACGGGACGGCGCGATGCGCGGCGAAGGGGAAGAGTTGGTACTGGATAATCGCTGATCTCGAAATTATCGCCTTCGTCCATGAAATCAGGAGGTTCTTCCACTTCCACAAGCGCATTGGACTTCATACGAAGCAGGATGGCGGCATAAAGAAGTGTTCTGCCTGAAACGCGAAGGTCGGTCTTCTCAAGTTCCTCCACATGCCGCAGGAATTTATCTGTTATCTCCACGATATCAATGTTCCATGGGTCAATCTCGCCGTTCCTGGCAAGGTTTACAAGGATCTCGATGGGTTCTTCCAGTATCTTTTCGCCTGTAAATGTGTCAGTCCTGGCGCCTGTCATGTTTGTATTAATATAAGACTATAAAAGCAGATAAGGGTTTGGTTAGGTCGTGAGCCACTTCCAGAGGGGGGTACACAATATTCTTTTGTTCTTAATCTCAATTTCCCCTTCATAATCCCATGTGATTATCAGTAGATCCGTGCAATTAAGCTCGCTGCCTGCTTTCAGCAGGGCATTTATTTCCCTCTTTTCAATCCCTGCACTGTCATCAGCATAAGTCACCTGTATTAATTGTGTAACACCAAGACCCTGCTTGACAACGAAATCAACCTCGTTTTGCTGATAATCTTTCCAGTAGAAAAAATCCAGTTCACTTCCATGTTTTTTCCTGAAAAGACAGATCGCCACGGCACTTTCCATCAGCACACCGATATCCTGCGAAAACCTCGGCATGAGTTTGTAGAAGCCTGTATCAACAGGATAAACCTTTACCGGCTGCTGAACTCTAACTCTCGTCTTGTAACCGAATTTTGGAACAGAGAACATGAAAAAAGCATCCTCAAGATATTTCAGGTAATTAGATAATGTTTTTTTGCTTTTTTTTAATCCAAGGCTTTTGAAATAGTTCTCCGTCTTTGAAAGGGAGAAGTACCTGCCGAAATTTTCAAGTACAAGTCCCATAAAATTTTCAAGGAACGAAACGTCCCGTATCCTGTACCTCTCAACAACATCCCTGTAGAAGATAGTCTCCCTGTAGGTTCTGAGTAATTCCAGTTTGGATACCTCATCTGGTTCTTTTACGACATCCGGAAAGCCCCCGAATGTGAGGTATTCCCTTAGATTTTTTAGAAGTTTTCCTTTTGCCTCCGATGTGGCTGGATATTTTATCTCAAACTTCCGATAAGCCAGAAATTCCCTGAAAGAATATGGCAGTATCAGTTTTGAAATATACCTGCCCCGCAGATTTGTTGCAATCTCCCGCGAGGCAAGCTTGGATGATGAACCTGTAATAAATATATAATACTTTCCCGAGCTATGGAGCGTCCTTATCCAGCCCTCCCAATCCTTAAGGCTCTGGATCTCATCAAGAAGCAGGACGATTTTTCCATTTTTCTCATGGAACAACTCGTATAATACCTTCACAAGCTCCTGATAATCTTCAGGTTTCAAGCC
>CABMHZ010000009.1 GCA_902386115.1 uncultured archaeon
CTCATCGCCAAAGCAGTGGCACATAGAGCCAAGGCGACTTTTATAAGGATGAGCGGAACGGAACTTGTCCAGAAGTACATAGGAGAGGGAGCCCGGCTTGTAAGGGATGTTTTTGATATAGCGCGTGAAAAAGCCCCGAGTATCGTTTTTATCGACGAGATAGACGCTGTCGGAAGCCGCAGGACTTATGACGGCACTTCCGGTTCTTCGGAAGTCAACAGGACGATGGTGCAACTGCTTGCAGAACTTGACGGATTTGATAAGCGCGGAGACGTAAAGATCGTGGCAGCCACTAACCGCATCGACCTTCTTGATCCTGCTCTCCTGAGACCCGGCAGGTTTGACAGGATAATCGAGATACCGTTGCCTGATGCCGAAGGGCGCAGGGAGATACTCAAGATACATACACGGAACATGAAGCTTGATAATGTTGATTTTGAGGGACTGCTGAAAATGACAGATGGTTTGAGCGGGGCAGACCTGAAAGCAATAGTTACAGAGGCAGGAATGTTCGTAATAAGGCGAAAAGGGAAGGCAGTAACCCTGCAGGACTTTAATGATGCCTATAACAAGATGATAATAAAAGAAACAAAAGAAGAAGTAGCCGGGATGTTCGTATAAAAAAAAGATCAATCCATCGTTTCGCCGGTATCCTTCGAGCGAAGGTCGGACAGCTGGAATGCCACGGCTTTTAATTTTGCTTTTTCTTCATCCGTCGGCTCTTCTCCTTTCTTGATGGCTTTAATTCTATCAGTTTCTATACCTGCATACCTGCCTACCTGTTCATAAGTAAGTTTATGTTTGTGAAGTAATTCAATTAAATATCTTTTTGTGGATGGAAGTCCCATTTGGATCACCTTGACAGGAACTTTAATACATGAAACAGGTATATCAAGGTATCTTAAGGTGCATTAAAAATGAATGATAAAGATATTGATGTTGTACAAACAGTTGAAACCGAAATCGGCGGGGTCAAAAAGTCCTTAAAGAAATTTAAACGGAAATGTACCGTCGTTCGTGTCGCGCAGGCGAAAGGCTGGCGAAACGTGGTCGTTGTGGATTCCAAAACAGATAAGAAATACTTTTTTGGAAAAGTTATCAATCCTCCCCCCGAAATCAACCCGGGCGAGGAAATGTATATAGGTTATGAGGAACTGCCTTATGAACTTCCGGGCATAAAGCAGAAGATAATCCTCATGACGCTTGACGGTTTTCAGCTTGACTGGACTCAGGTCTAAGGTCCAACGACCACAGTCCCGCTATATTTTTTGACGCCACCGACCACAGTATCGAAGGTGTAGGTGCCCGTCTTGTTGAATAAATAGGGAGCGGTCTCTTTCCCGTTATCCAGGATTTTAGCTGCAAAAAGACCATCTTCGCTGACAAGAGTAAGAGCGTATGAGTCGTCATTGACCCAGACAACCTCGTCTCCGGCTTTGATTTTCAGGTTCACCTGATCCGGATTGGAATATTTGTAGCGATCAATCCTGACCTTGGTCAGGTTACCTGTTGGTGTGACTTCCGGAGCCGCTGTTGTAGTTATTATTGCAGTTACTGTGACTGCCGTCGTCGCCGGCTTAGGTGTCGGAGTCGGCTGGATAACACCCGGCTGTTCCGTTCCTTTCATCGAAAATGCCCAGATGATCGCGCCGATGACAAGTATTGCAAGAGCGATAGTTATGATCTTATTCATGTCCGGACCTTTCTTTGGTGCGGCAGCTTGTTCTATAGGTTTTTCCACAATTTGTTTTGGCATTTCCGGAGCCGGTTTTGGTTTCTCAGGGACAGGTCTTGGTTTTTCTGGTTCCTGTTTTGGCTTTTCGGGTGCCTGCTTCATCAAATCGGTTTTTCTCTCAAGTTTTTCCCCGGCTGTTTCGGGTGCAGGAGGTTTTACGGCGATATCAGAAGCCCCTGTCAGATCTCTGCTCCAGTTGCATTTCGGGCATACCTGCGCGATCGGAAAATCTATACTGCCAGAACCCATTTTTTTCTGAATTGTCTTTGTTATTAGCGTCTCACCGCATTTTGGACATTTGTCTGCCATTACAACACCATCTTAATATTAATTATCGATTTATTTATTTGAACGTACATAAGTATATCGAACAACTCAGGCGAACAGCCCTATCGTCTTTCCCAGCACATCAACGAACTTCTTTGCTTCATCCTCTGTATTATATAGATAAAGCGAAGCCCTGACCGCAGCGCCACATTTGCGGTAATTGAACCAGGAATGAACGCAGAAAGCTCCCGAGCGCACGGCGATATTCGCGGTCTCATCGAGCACAATGGCGATATCGTGGGCATCGCCGCCTTTCGGAAGTTCAACTGTGAAAGAGACGATTCCGCCCCTTAATCCCGGCTCCTCTGGACCTATTATTTTCAAACCGGGTATATCCTTAATACCATCAGTTATTATCCGGTTCAGCTTCTCTTCGTGGTTTTCAATATTCTCGCGCCCGATTTTCTCGATATAATCCACAGCAACGCCGCTCCCGATTATCCCCGCATAGTTCTGCAACCCAGCCTCGAACTTCTCCGGCGTCGGAAGGAATTTGGCGCTCTCGTACGTGGAATCACTCACAGTATCCCCGCCGACAATGAACGGCGCCAGTTCCTCAAGCAGGTGGTGCTTCCCGTACAGGACTCCCATGCCTGTCGGTCCAAGCATCTTGTGCACTGAGAAAGCAAAAAAATCAACATCCAGCGCTTTGACATCCATCGGTTTGTGCGGTGCGCTCTGCGCCCCGTCCAGCATCACGAGCGCGCCGTGGTCGTGAGCGATTTTTATAATCTCTTTTGCAGGTATCGTATAGCCGTCAAGGTTCGCGGTATGCACCATGCTCACGAGCCGGACGTTTTTGCTCATCATTTCCCCGAACTTTTCCATATCAAATGTATTGTCCGGAGCTGAATGCACCACAATGTGCCTGATGCCTTTTTTTTCAGCCTGCACCTGCCAGGGGATGAGATTTGAGTTATGCTCCCTGTCGGTCGTGATAACGATATCGCCTTTTTTGAAATCAAGGCTGTTTGCCACGAGATTGAGCCCTTCCGTCGTATTTCTCGTAAAAACAATTTCTTCAGGTTCCCGTGCCCCCAGGAATTTCCTGAACGTCTCGCGCGATGCGGTTACTTTCTCATCCACCATCTTTGCCATTTTATGAAGCGAACGCCCGCCGCATACAGGATATTCCGTATAGTATTCATCCATCGCGGCAACGACCTGGCGGGGTTTCAGGGTCATGCAGGCATTATCCAGGTAGATGGGATACTTGCCGTTCCATTTCTTCTGAAGCACGGGGAAGTCGGTGCGGATTTTCTGTATGTCCATTATGATTACAAAAGTAACTTAGATGTGATATATATTTTGGTTCCGTTCGTAGTTAAAGAGTTGACCGTAAGATAAATACATGATAGGGTTGGTTAAGATAACTATGGTTAAAGATACTAAAGTTGTGAGTTTTATCAATTATAAAGGGGGTGTCGGAAAAACCACCCTTGCAGTTGAGATTTCAGCTAGTCTGGCAAAGAAGGGAAAAGATGTTTTACTAATCGATTTAGACCCTCAGACCAATGCCACATTCTATTTGATGGAGGAGAAAGATTGGAATGATTGGCAAGAAAATAAAGGGTCGCTAAAAGACCTATTTGAGGCTTTTATGGATGGAAAGAGCTTTGATATAAATAAAGCGATCAATAAAGATTTAAATTGTTCAAAATATATTCCCAAACTGCATCTACTGCCATCTCATCTGGAACTTCTTTTTATAGACTTAGAACTTGCAAGTAAATTCGGTGCGAAGGGGATGAAATCAAAAAGTATTTTAAGAAGTGCTCTTAGCAAAATTAAGGAAAATTATGATTATATTATCTTCGATTGTCCCCCTAATCTCAATCTGGTTACTCAAAATTCGATTGTTGCAAGCAACAGTATAATCATCGTTGCAATGCCAGAGTACTTATCAACAATCGGAATAGCTTTAATTGATAGGGCTATAAAAAATATTGAAAAGGAGATAAATGATGAAATTAAATCTTTTGGGGTAGTAGGGACATTTAAAGGCCCTGAAATCAAAGGCATCCTTTTTAATCGAGTAAGATATGTTACTGGTGGCACAGGTTATCAAGAAGAAGTAATGGAAAGAGTTAGAGTGGACTGGTCACATTTGGTATTCAACACCTACGTTTCTCAAAGTGATAGAATCGCTCAAAGGGGCGAAAGTAAAATACCTATAGCAATTTCTGGATACGCAGCAGATAAAAAATATGAGTCTCAACTACGAGAATGTGCTGAAGAGTTTTTAAGAAGAGTGTAGAAAATGACACAAGAATTTCGAACAACCCATGAAATCGGGGATGCTTTAATTCAATTAGGTAAAGCTCTCAAGAAAATGCCAAATATATCACCTGATGAAACTGTGCCGTTAAAACCTAAAAAGCAAGTTAAACAGCTATTGACGCCTGAAGAATTGTCGAATTTTTCGTCTGAGATCAGAAATTTAAGTAGAGAAGAGGCAGAAAAGAAACTTCTTGAACTCAAGTTCGAAGAATTAAAATATATTGCCAAATTTTATAAAATATCAGTTGGGAAAGATAAAAATAAATCAGAGTTAATACGTAAAGTTCTGTATAATATATTTGACTATCATGCTGGACATAATCTGCTTCGCAAATTCACTTCCGATACTTCAGAGAAATGAAAGCCCACCATATCATCCAGTTTCATCAATTTCAGCATAATCTACTGGTAATTTCACATAGAATTTGCACTTATCCATGAATTCTCTATGCTTAGGCTTTACCGAAAAATAACATAGTAAATTATATCAAGTAGGCCATCATATATGGTGGCATGGGTACTAACAAGCCGTATACATGGTGGGTAAAAGCCATATCTGGAGCAGATGAAGTTC
>CABMHZ010000010.1 GCA_902386115.1 uncultured archaeon
AACACGATGTAAAGAAAAACATTATGAAATGATGCTGAACAGTTGAAAAATTGCTGACTACATAGAGTTATAAATGAACACGCTGAATATGCCATGTCAGTTAGCTAATTAGTAACTTATAGATTTTGGAATGACCATCTGTTATTACTTTTTTAGGTAGATTGAATAAATATAAGGAGAAAATATAATGGGTTTTGAAAGAAAAGATAACCGCGGCGGCGGTTTCAGACCAACTGGTCCGAGAGATATGCACATGGGTCCGAGAGAAATGTTCAAAGCGACTTGCGCTGACTGTAAAAAGGAAACTGAAGTTCCCTTCAAGCCATCAGGTGACAGACCTGTTTATTGCAGGGATTGCTACCAGAACCACAGACCAAAGAGATTTTAAGTAAAAAGGGCGACGGTATAATAATATCGCTGCCCGCAGTTCTTTTTTTTGTTATTTGGGTTCACATTTAGCTGGGGATATCCGTAGAAATTGCACATAAACCGAACAGATTTGGGTCTTGATTATCTCCATTTTCCATTTGAAGGCTTTATTATTAAAGAAAAGTTATCCTCATAACCATATGAAATTGCCAAAACCTTGTCTTGTTCATTTATATTCAAAAACAAATCATCTAAATCATATTTTTCATACGATAATTCAAAATTATATTGAAATTTGTCCCTCATTGATATTGGAATATTTGCTCGGCAGGTAATTTTAAATTCGATGGTAATTTTAAAATCATTATCAATTGTATTCGAAACAATTGTATGGAATTCGTTATCTTCATAATATTTTTTAAGTATTTCAATTTCACGACTTTTAAGTTCAAACCCACTGTCTTCAGGGATTATCGAATCAAAACTAAATAATATTTTCAAATTCTCAAGTTTTGATTTTATTATTTCTGATATATCTATAATGTCTTCAGCTTCTGGATTTAAATAATCCAATTTATATTCACCAATATCGTAAGTATTTTTAGTATGAATTAGTTTAACACTCAAAAGGACATCTTTAGCAGGATTTTGACTGACGTTTTTTACAGTAAATTCGTAATCATTGGGTACGAGATGTTTGGCACCAATATTTTTTGAAGTGACATGAATGATTGGTTTTCTTCCGTAATAAAATGAGAAAATGGAAATAAAAAATGAGCCTATGGAAATAATTACTGCAATTAAAGCTGTGTGATTAGATAATATTTGGATTATGGTAGAAAAATCAGGCATAAATTAAGGCGAACCAGCACCTCAAAAATATTAAAGTTATCCCCTTAATGGATCAGCAACTCTAACTTGACATATCCTCATTCGTTATCTTTATATACCAACAGATACTAAACACCGTTCATTAACTAAACAAGGTTAATATTATGGGCATCAAAGAAAGAAAAGAACTGGAAAAAAAGGAGATGCGCAAGCTCATCCTCGACACTGCGATGAAGCTCTTTCTCGAAAAAGGCTTCGAGAATATCACATTACGCAACATCGCGGAAAAGATAGAATACAGCCCTGCCACAATTTATTTGTATTTCAAGGATAAGGATGAGATAATCTACACCCTTCACAGGGAAGGATTTGAAGAACTGTACAGGTGGCAGCAAAAGATCCTCCCTGTCAAAGACCCTTTGGAGAGACTTTACAGGCACGCTGAAATGTACGTTTCATTCGCGCTTGAAAATCCCGAGTATTACGATCTGATGTTCATAAAAAGAGCGCCTATTAACAGGATAAAAGAAATGAAACTGAAAGACGGTATGAGATGGGACATAGGGATGCGGTCATTTGATTTTCTTAAGGAGAACATAAAAGAGTGTATGAAAGCGGGAGCGTTCCGGAACACCGATGTTTGCGTTGCGGCATTTTCCTTGTGGGCATACGTTCATGGGATCGTTTCGCTCATCATCCGGGAAAGATGCGACGTATTCGGTGAAGAGCAGATCCGGTGTCTCGTTAAAGGATCGCTTGATTTCATGCAGCAGAATATGATAGTAAATAATATTAAAAAGGAGGAACAATAATGAAAATTGCATATACACTGGTTATGCTTGCTTTAATGGTATCGGTGGCAAGCGCACAGGGAGAAACACCATTTACAGTAACAACGGTACTGTCAGTACCCAATCTCAGCCCTGGGGACAGTAATGTCGGGCTGGAATTCACGGTACAGAATAACATGGACGTTGCAGTAAGCAGCGCCAAAATATATCTCTACATAAGGTACCCCTTCTCTGCGTCCGTATCACCGAACAACAAACTCGGTGAACTGAACTATCCGGGATATCTCATATCAAGCGGAGGTCAGGGTGATGAATACACCCAGTACTTCCCCATTGAACCGCGAAGCTCACATAAGACAGTTTTCAAGATAGATGTTGACAGGAATGCAAAGTACGGGGCATACGATTTGCCTTATACGATATTCTATGATGACGGCAAGGAATACAGCGGAAAGATCACCATTAATGTAAAGGGAGACACTCTTATCGAGATAAAGAACGTACAGGTAAATTCCAACAACTCGGCTGTGGAGCCGGGCGAAGTATTCAAGATAGCGGTCTCTTTCCAGAACGTGGGGGATAACAGCATAAAATGGCTAAAGCTCACACTGGACCCCGCGGATATATCGCTTATCCCCCTATCATCCGACACGGAACGCATTTTCAAGGATATCCCGCAGGGCGGGATAAAGGACGCTGAGGTCTGGTTCTCACTCGAAAAAAATGCGCCGGTAAAGAATTATCCTATGGACATCACCCTGAATTACATGGACGAGAGGGGCGTGCAGTACAATGAAACAAGGCTTGCAGGGATAGTTGCATCAGGACGGGCGTCACTGGACATCGCGAAAAAGACTACAGACCCGGTAAGGATAATTGAGAACACACCATTCACCCTGACCCTCAAGATCGAAAATACGGGAACCGGGGACGCAAAGGGCGTTACAGCGCGGTTTGTATCCGGGCTTGAAGGGGATACGCTGGCGTATCTTGGCGAGATAAAAAAAGATGATTATTCCAATGCCATCTTCACGTTCAACGGCGCTGGAAGCGGAAACAAAGCCGGAGTCATAAATATATCTTACGTTGACGATTTCGGAAAACATGAAACACAGAAAGAATTAAACCTGATAGTAAATCCGGGAAGTTCTGTTAACCCGTTGCCGGTCGTTATCGGAATAATAGCGATCGCAGCTATAGTTTATTTCTGGAAAGGGAGAAAACCCGGTGCACCATGAAAGCCTGGTTGTTCCTTGCTATAAAAGACCTGTCAAAACGGAAGCGTGAAACACTGATGGTCATCTTTGCGATTACCATCGGCGTTGTAGGTCCGCTCTTTACAACAGGTCTCAATAACGGTATGCAGAATGCATTCGTCGGGAACAGCGTGAATGTCTATATAGGTCACCTCCAGATACAGCCCAATACAGGCTCCGAAGAGATCCAGAAGACTGAAAGTGTCCTGTCCAAAGTAATGAACATCAATGGCATCGTGGGAGCGACGCCAAGGATTAACACAGGCGTGGACATACAATCAAAGACAGAGAAAGTGGGGATCGCATTATTCGGGATCAAACCCTCTCTTGAGGAAAAGGCTTCCACTCTCGGTACGACGGTCGTCAGGGGAGACTTCCTTGACGATAAAGATAAGAATGAATTGCTCATCGGCACATCACTTTCAGAATTGATCAAGGCTGATGTCGGGGATACTGTTCAGGTAATTTATCTTGACAGAGCCCCTGTCGATTTCAGAATAAAAGGCGTCATCAGCACCGGGACTTTTGATCTTGACAGGTACGCAATAATTGCTTCGTATGATGAGGTAAAACAACTTACAGGAAAAACCGAGGCAAATACAATCGTCATCCGGCTTGAGAATCCGGACGATTCCATAAAAATGAGGACTCTTATCCAGAAGGAAACCACCCTTCCTAATGTAAAGACATGGCAGGAGATCTCAGCCGGGATGGCGGGAATGATCGAGACGTTCGGGGTGATATCCCTTCTGACCTCCGCGATCTCGATTTTTGTGGCTGCCATTGCCATAAGCCTCATAATTTACACCACAGTTAAAAATAAGATAAGGGAGATCGGCGTGATAAAAGCCATAGGCGCAAGGGGATCAACGATTCTCAAGATATATCTTGCAGAGGCGCTGTTCATTGGCATTCTGGGGACAGCTTTTGGCACGGCTATAGGACTGCTCCTCATAAACCATGTGGCGCAGCATCCGATTGTCATGGAGCCTGAATACGGCATGAAACTGCTCATCGTCCCCTGGATATCTGTCAACTCGATAATGGCGGCTGATCTTGCCATCCTGCTGACATGCGTCATCGGCAGCATCTTTCCTGCGTCCGTTGCTGCAAAGACAAATATCATAAAAGCAATATGGAGCGGATGAACATGATCGAACTGACTGGCGTGAAGAAGATATATTACATGGGTAAGATCGAAGTCCCGGCGCTAAGAGGAGTTGATCTGAATATCAAAAGCGGTGAGTTCGTCGCTATCATGGGTCCCTCGGGGAGCGGAAAATCCACGATGCTTAACATGCTGGGGCTCCTTGATTCCCCGACATCTGGAAAGATCGTTATCGATGGCGTGGACGTATCTTCACTTGATGAGAACAGGAGGGCTGATTTCAGGCTGCGCAAACTCGGTTTCGTTTTCCAGTTCTTCAGCCTTCTCATGGAGTTAAAAGCCGTGGAGAACGTGGAGCTCCCGATGATAATGGATGACCGGAAGTTTGACCGTGCGGCTGTTCTTCTTGAACTTGTGGGGATGGGTGACAGGATCGAGCACTATCCGAGCGAGCTTTCGGGAGGTCAGCAGCAGAGGGTGGCGATTGCGCGCGCTCTGGCGAACGAGCCTGCCATACTACTGGCAGATGAACCCACTGCGAACCTTGATACGGAATCATCGAACCAGATAATTGATCTCTTCAGGGAACTGAACGACAAAGGCCAGACCATTATCATGGTAACGCATGAGCCCGACATTGGGGCGAGAGCGGACAGGATAATAAGGTTAAAAGATGGCAGCATTGTTGCATAAAGCAGTTTCTGCCTGGAAAAAGGAAAGGCTATATTGCTTCCTTTCCGCGCTCACCGGTGCTGATACGCACGACCTCTTCGACGGGATAGATGAATATCTTTCCGTCCCCGTTCTTTCCTTTGCCGTCGTGCCCTGTTTTTGCTGAAACTGTTATCGCTTCTATCGCAGGTTCAACCTTCACATCGTCAACTACCATGTCTATCCTTAGCTTTGGCAGGAACTCAACGCAGTATTCACCCGCCCGCCACTGGAGGCAGACGCCCTTCTGGCGCCCGCGTCCCTGCACTTCTTGAACGGTCATGCCGACGATGCCTTTTCCTTCAAGCGCGGCACGCACTGCATCAAGTGTTTCGGGTCTTATTATTGCTTCAATTTTTTTCATATTATCCTCACGCATAGGCTCTCTCGGCATGCTGGGAAATATCCAGACCCACATCCTCTTCTTCATCGCGAACGCGCAGACCCATGGTCGCATCTATGACTTTTGCTAATACGTATGTCACAACGAATGCATATACCCATGTAACTGCTACCGCGATTATCTGGGTTGTCAGAAGGCTGCTGCCCCCGTAGAGAAGACCGTTCGCGCCAGCCGGATTCACCAGTGTGGTGGCGAACAACCCGGTGGCGATAGCGCCCCACGCGCCGCCTATCCCGTGACACGCCCAGACATCCAGCGACTCATCAACATTGCGCTTCATCCTGAACAGCATGGCATAATAGCTTATTACTGCTGCGACAGCGCCTATGGCAATGGCTGCCATCGGAGTTACAAAACCTGAAGCAGGCGTAACCGCTGCCAGCCCAACCACGCCGCCAGTTACCGTTCCAAGGACGCTTGGTCTTTTGTGATACCAGCTCAAGATCATCCACGCAAGCGCTGCGGCTGCTCCTCCCATATTTGTAACCACGAACGCGTTTGTGGCAAGTGCGCCGCTTGATACTGCGCTTCCTCCGTTAAATCCGAACCATCCGAACCAGAGCAACATCGCCCCGATTACGGTGAGGGGAATGCTGTGCGGCTCCATCGTATGTTTTCCGAATCCTTTTCGCGCGCCTATCACAAGCGCGATGGCGACTGCCGAAACACCGGCGCTCACATGCACCACGATCCCGCCCGCAAAATCAAGAGTTCCCATGTTGTGTAGCCATCCTCCAGTGCCCCATACCCAGTGAGCCACGGGGTCATAGACGAGGGTTGCCCACAGTAATGAGAATATAAGGAATGAACTGAATTTTATGCGCTCAACAAAGGCGCCGGAAATAAGTACCACAGTAATGACGGCGAACATCGCCTGGAACATCATGAACGCCAATGCGGGAATTGTAGCTGCATAATCGGCATTTGGCGCAAGTCCCACACCGGTTAGCCCGATCCAGTTGAGGTTACCGATAAAACCTCCAACATCGGGACCGAAAGCGAGGCTGTAGCCAAAAAGCGCCCACTGCAAGCTTATCAGTGCCAGGATGGCAAAGCTGAACATCAGTGTTGAGAGGGCGTTCTTTTTGCGCACCATCCCGCCGTAGAACAATCCCACAGCCGGGATCATAAGCATCACGAGTGCGGTGCTGGCAAGAACCCAGGCTGTGTCGCCGGTATCTATCTTTGAAGTGTCGGCGGCAAGGGCTGTATCCGTCAGGAATAGAACCAGGATGGCTGCCAGGAAAAAATGCTTGAAACGCATTATAGAATGTTTAGATTTCACGATTTCCATATTTTTCTCAAATCCTCCATAAGGCATACGGATACCTACTGTAGATTCATTATATTTAAAGTTAACTCTATTGTGTTTTTCATTTCGCTTTCTTTGTCACCATCGTAATAGAGATGAAAATGGTATTCTTCATAATGGCAAACAATCTCCCGGAAAACTCCGGCAGGCATGAACTTCGTAAACAAAGACCTCCGCTTTTACCCCCGGGTCTTCGTCCATTATCTTTTTTGTCTCTTCGACGCTGGTTTTGAAAATGCCACGCCTCTTACATCACTTCCGTCGATGACAGGGCAGACAATGGACAGAACCCCGTCCGCGCGCAGGGCGAAGTTCCGCCTGCCGTGTTCCCATATTATCTTTTCTACGCCGGGCTCCTTACTTTTCGGTCCTGAGCGCAAAATAACGATAGAGTAATTCCTGGCTCTGGGGAGCATCTGCCGCATGTAATCGTCGGTGATTGTTTGCATATAATACCCCTTAAAGAAGTAATATTCAGTTATACTATATATAAATGCTCTTAATATCGTGACAGTTTCAATTCATGTTGCTATAATCAAGTTCATAAATAACCGTTAAAAAAATGAAAATCTGACAGGATTAACAGGATGAACTGGATTTTGTAATATTTTATCCTGTCAATCCTGTTATCCTGTCCAAAAATTGCTAAAATGACATGCATAAAATTATGTAAATTTAAGAACCATGCTATAATTGAAATAAAACAGTTTACCTCTAACTATATGAAGCTTAAAGGCAGATGCCCTATACTAAAAAAAAAGATGGAAGGGTCGTTCTTCCATCTATGAACTGACCCATCTCACTGAGAAGCTGCCTGTTCCATCGCTCGTTAATGCTGATGGTTGAGCCTTAATGACTGTGGGAGAACTGACCATTGTTATCTCTTGCACATTTGAACCGAACGAATTTATATTACCAGTGACTGTATTTATTGTTGCATAGTTAGTATTGCTAATTCCAGTGAAATTTTTTCCATAATTAACTGTGCCGAAATTAGCAAGTGGTAAAATCCCGGAAATAGAAGATGGTGCTTCTGCAATCCACTCAGCCGAGTTTCTTTGCGCTGAATTTACTTTACCTGTTGTACTGAAGGTTGCACTTGTATTAATATCTGTGATGGTAACTTTAAATTTATTAGTACCTATATATGTTACTTCTCCAGACATATAGTCACCTGGTTTTACTGTCATTGATTTAATTGTAACGCTGAATTTAGGGTAGAATTCATACCATGCATAATATGTTGCAACACCATTGAAACAGTCACTATCTGTCCCTGTTTGCTCAACTGTATTACTGTTGAAACCATCAATACCCACCCAGAACGAAGAGTATTGACTTCCACCTGAACAAGTCGCTGGGGGAACAATCCATGAACCCTTTACATCTGTCACTCCTGAAGATGTTACTGCATACCCACCCCAATTTGTAGAAGTAAAGCTATTATGTCCTACTTGTTTAACTGGTATCATTGGTTTATGCTCTGCTTTCGGTTCAGCTAATGTCCCTATTGTAAATATCGATAGTATGAGTATTAGGCTCATATATGCAATACATTTTCTCATTTTTTTACCTCCATTTTTATCAGTAGAAACCGAACTCACCGGTTTTCTAATAACTATTGTGAATATGCAGTATTTATATTTATTCAACTCAATTATATTATACTCATTATTATAATGAGTTCCCATTCAAATCGGGCACAAATATTAGAGATAATACTATTCACTGCATCTATACTATTTGGTTTTTAGAAATATGGTCAAATTGTGTTGTGTGCCCAATTAATCATACGATAAACTTGGAATATCGCCAGAACGGCTTTAATTTAGCCTTAATATTTTTTCAATTCGTGACGACATGTTAATGCCTCCACTAATCTTTTTGGGTAGCGTGGTAAACGGTCCGAGTACCAACATGACCATATCGATCGACTTCGTGACAGAAACCCCTCCGCGCGCGGTGCGAAGTTCCGCCTTCCTTGTTCCCAAATGATATTTTCTACGCCGGGCTCTTTACTTTTCGATCCTGCCCTCAAAATAACGATAGAGTAATTCCTGGCTTTCGGGAGCATCTGCTTCATGAAATCGTCTGTGATTGTTTGCATATCGTAACCCCTTAAAGAAGTAATATTCAGTTATACTATATATAAATGCTACTGACTATCGTGACCGTTTTCAAATCATGTTGGTAAATTGAAACAATCTAAAAATTTGAATATAACAAAAATTAAATGCATTTTTTTCAGAGGTATCTTACCAAAACATATATAAGTGATAAGAACTCACCAACCATCAGGGTGTGAAAAAAGTATGGTAAAAAACGAGAATTTAAAGTGGCGCATGAAAGGTAAGTGGCTAAAGAACTGCAGTTGTGATCCAGGTTGTCCATGTGATTTCTGGGCGAAACCAACTCATACCAAATGCGAAGGCATGCTGGGCATGGAGGTCGAAGACGGAAACTTTGGCAATGTTTCATTAAAGGGTGTCAAATTTGCTGCTACGTACCACTGGCCGGGGGCGCTGTGGGAGGGAAATGGCTCAGTGCAGCCGTTTCTGGATGAAAAAACGACCCAGGCTCAACGAGATGCTCTCCTTCAGATTCTTAGTGGAAAAGC
>CABMHZ010000011.1 GCA_902386115.1 uncultured archaeon
CCGAACATGTTGGCAGTATCAAAAACAAGAGAAATATTAAGCAGAAGACCCAGATACGCGAACAGGATAGGTGAGAAAAAACTGGCGGAGATCGATGATACCACATTATGAATACTGGTAAATACTGTTTCTCCGACCGTGGATTTTTTAATGATCGTTCCTGCATAGAAAATCCCGATTATGAACGTGATCTCAAGCGCCCACCCTATGAAACCGATTATGATCCCGAACAAAAGAACCACAAAGAACTGGGATTCGCAGGTCAATTTTTTAATAATCGTCTTTATATAATATACAGGCAAGCCATTGTATATTGAGAGAAATTTATTTATAAAATATATTATTACTAAAAATAATATAATCTTAAAGACCAGAAATGAAAACGAAAATGCATTCAGGTTTTTCGGATCACCCTCCACGATGGAAAGAACTATGGCAAAAAAAAACATGCATAAAATATCATCTATTACTGCTGAAGTTACGATTATCTTGCCTATCGGTGAATCCAGTTTTCCTAAATCCATCAAGATCTGGACACCGACCGGAAGCGCGGTGAGCGAAAAAACGATGGCAATGAAGAAACTGTTCATGAGACCCAGCCCGAAAATCAATCCCAGGGCTATTCCTGCCGCTGCAGCAAAATTATTCCCCATTATGGCGATAAAAATCGCATGTCCCGAATACACCCTGAAACTCGCCAGGTTTATTTGCATTCCTGCCAGCAATAAAAGGAAGAAAATGCCCAGTTCTGCCAGGATATCGATGCCTTTCAGATCAGGGCTTATCAGATTAAGAGCAGAAGGACCAAGGAGAACGCCAGCTATCATTTCGCCGATTATCGGAGGCTGCCGCATGCGCGCGAAAATCACTCCAGAGATTTTTGCGAAAACCAGTATCATAAGAATAGGTATAATAAATTCCATTATTATCATTATGACAAATTAATTGGATATTAATTTAACTGAGATTTCTTTATATGTTCTGAATTTTAACACAAATGATCGAACCGCAAAAGATTATTAGTTAACAGGTATATTTTTATACTGATGGAGATCGATGACAAAATTTGAATTAAAAAAAATAACACTCATCCTGTCTCCGGGAGAAATAAAGAAGGCTGCCGAGATCATAAGGTCAGGAGGAACTGTAGCATTTCCCACGGAAACCGTATATGGTCTTGGAGCCAATGCTCTTGATGAGGATGCAGTGGCAAAGATATTCCATGCAAAGCGCCGCCCGGCTGATAATCCCCTCATCGTCCATATATCATCCCGCGAAATGCTCAACATGGTGGCAATGGACATTCCCGCCCTGGCATTTAAGCTCATGGATGCTTTCTGGCCGGGCGCTCTCACTATTATCCTGAAAAGCAAAGATATAGTGCCTGATATTACCACAGGCGGGCTTGACACCGTAGCGGTGAGGATGCCGGACAACGAAATTGCGATTTCGCTCATCAACGAATCAGGTGTGCCGATAGCGGCGCCAAGCGCCAACATTTCGGGAAGACCGAGCCCGACAAAAGCGGAACATGTCATAAAAGACCTGACTGGCAGGATAGATGCTATTATCACCGGGGGTGACTGCAGGCTCGGGGTAGAATCAACAGTCATCGACCTCACACATTCGCCGCCATCACTCCTTCGCCCCGGAGGATTAAGCCTTGAGGAGATCATTTCCTGCATCGGCGAGATCAATGTTGTGGAAGATTCGGTTAAATCCCCGGGTATGCGCTATACCCATTATTCCCCAAAAACCAGGCTCATCCTTGTTGAAGGTGAGCAAAAACCTGC
This sequence comes from uncultured archaeon, assembly GCA_902386115.1. Classification (GTDB taxonomy): domain Archaea; phylum Halobacteriota; class Methanosarcinia; order Methanosarcinales; family Methanoperedenaceae; genus Methanoperedens. Next base: position 1,794 of record CABMHZ010000011.1, read on the forward strand.
GCTTTCCCGGATGAGCCGCCTCATAAATGAGTTCCGGGAACAGGGACTCCGTGTTGGAGCCATAGTCAGCAGGGAAAGCTCTCCATCTATAGAATGCGATGCTAAATACGTACTTGGAAGCGTGGATGATCTGAAAGAGGTGGCAGGCAGGCTTTTTTCAGGGCTCAGGTTCATCGACGAAGCCGGCGTTGATGTGGGGATAGCAGAAGGAGTATTCCCTGAGAAAAGAGAGGGCAGGGAGATAATGAACAGGCTCAGGAAAGCCGCGAAAGAGAAAGTAATTTGTGGTCAGTGAAACAATAAAGGTGAATTATATGGACGTACAGATAATACTTGGAAGCGCATCGGATAAAGAGATAGCAAAGAAAGCAGTGGATGTTTTAAAAGAGTTCGGGGTCGAATATGACGTTACAGTGGCATCAGCCCACCGCACGCCGGAGCGCACTCGAAAGGTAATAGAAGAAGCGCACGAAAAAGGCGTGAAGGTGTTTATTTCCATAGCCGGGCTTGCAGCGCATCTCCCGGGCGTGGTAGCCTCAATGACTGTCATACCGGTGATAGGCGTTCCCGTTGATTCAAATCTTGACGGCATGGATGCCCTCCTCTCCATAGTGCAGATGCCGCCCGGTATCCCTGTAGCATGCGTCGGTATTGGAAGAGGCGATAATGCTGCGCTGCTTGCATGCGAGATCTTGGCGGCGGGTGATGAAAGCATGAGGGAGAAACTTTACAGGTACAGGGCAAAGATGGCTGAGAAAGTCGAACAGGATGCAAAGGCGCTCCTGTTTTGAAATGGGATTTTCCGCATAATAAAATTGTCCCGGAGACAGCGCAAACAAAACATATTTAACCATAAAAAACTTATTATTATTATTATTATGGAAAGGGTGCAAACAGGAATAGACGGGCTTGATAACAAAATAGATGGAGGTTATCCATCAGGACGCGCCATTCTCGTGGCAGGTACAACCGGTACTGGAAAGACGATCCTCGGTATTCATTTCATTTACCAGTGTTGTCTTGAGGGTAAAAAATGCCGGATAATAGCCACTGAGGAGATCCCCGAGGACATACTGATGCAATCGGAATCTATCGGTATGCCCCTTAATAAATTCCTTGAAAATGGCACACTTACTATTGATAAGGTATATGAGGAACGTACCTGGCAAACGAAAGAAATGATGTCTTTCGGGATACAGAAGCCGGATGAAATGCAATCCAATATCCTCGGTCTGCTTGATAAAGTTCCGGAAAAAACCGAGATACTGCTGATTGATAACATCGGGGTTTTTACGCTTAACATGTCAGCCAACGAATTCAGAGCGCAATTCGATTCTTTAATTTATACTCTCTCAAAAAGGGGTATTACGACAATGTTCGTGATGGATTCGGCAGCCGATGACCGGATGGGCGGCGTAGCTTCGTATTCAGTTTACGGGATAATCAGGACAATGATAAAAGACAACCCGTACACAGGCGCAAGGGAACGGTTCCTTGAGATACTTAAAATCAGGAATACCACAATACCCCTGAACCCTTTCAGGTTCGACATCACTGCAAAAGGCATAACGCTTCTTAAGAAGGAGACAAAATAAATGGACCGGATGGAACAAAACCTGCTTTCCACTGGATTACCTGCTCTTGATAAAGAACTTGAGGGGGGGTTATTTTCGGGTTCACTGGTATATATGAGGGTTGACCCGTCTGCAATGGCTGAATTATTCCTTTATCATTTCCTCCAGCAAAAACCAACCTATTATGTTAATACCGAACGAAAGCCGGAATTCATTATCCACAACATGGAAAATGCGGGTTTTGATTTTTCGATCGAAAAAAAGACATATAAGACCATGAGGCATGATAAAGAGGGTGGCATATGAAAATACTGGTAGTTGATGATAATAAGAACGACAGGAAACTGCTGCGTGAACTTCTCACCTCCAGGGGCTATGATGTATCCGAAGCGTCAAATGGCATAGAAGCACTTGTATCGGTAGAGGCGTCAAAACCAGACCTGATAATCTCAGACGTCATGATGCCGGGAATGGATGGGTTCACGCTTTTGCGGGAACTAAAGAAGAACAAAGAAGCAATGGACATCCCGCTTGTGTTCTATACCGCGCACTACGAGACCGATATGGACAAGGATCTTGCGATGAAGCTTGGAGCCTCTCGTTATATCGTTAAACCTATCAGGATGGAAAATCTTATCCAGGAAATAGAATCAGTGCTCAGGGAATATGACGCAGGACTGATAAAACCGAAACTGTCACTCATCAATAAAGAGGAGGAATACCTGAGAGAATATAGCAAACGGGTTGTTAAAAAACTTGAAGATAATATAGCAAATCTTGAAAACGAGATAAAAGAGCGCATGAAAGTTGAGGAACAGCAGAAACAGACCCTGACTGAACTGGCAAGAGCGAAAGCAGAACTTGAACAGTTCGTCCATCTTGGCTCGCGCGACATGCAGCAGCCGCTAAAAACGGTATATAACAACCTGGAATTGATATGCCAGCGTTATCACAGCAAATTCGAACCTGAGGATGCAGACCTTTTTATCCGCACAAAGGAAGAAGTATCGCGGATGCAAAAAAGGAATAACGACCTGATAGCATTCTCCCGCATGGTCACAAGATTCGAGAAGACAGATTGCGAATCTGTCCTGGAGAGAGTGCTCGAAAATCTCAGGTCATCCATAAAGAAAAGCGGATCGGTCGTGACCCATGATGATCCGCTGCCTGTGGTGATGGCTGATGACATGCAGATCGTGCAGTTATTCCATAACCTGATCGACAATTCCATAAAATTCAGGGGAACTGAAAAGCCACGTATCCATATCAGGGCTGAGAAGAGAATGAACGAGTGGCAGTTCTCGTTCAAAGATAACGGTATCGGGATAGACCCTGAACTTCATGACCGCATATTTCTCATTTCCCAGAACTTATACGGCAAGGAAAGCCAGAGTACGGGTATGGGAATGGCGATATGTAAAAAGATAGTGGAGCGCCACGGAGGGAGAATCTGGGTAGATTCAAAGACAGGGGCAGGATCGACGTTCTATTTCACGATCCCGGCAAATGGACAGACATAAACCGATGTTGAGGATAAATGAAAGTACTTGTTGTGGATGACAATAAAAACGACAGGAATATCCTGATGGAGCTTCTGCAATCCAGGAATTATGACGTTGAAGAAGCATGTAACGGCATCGAGGCTCTCCAGTCAGTCAGTACTTCAAGACCCGATATCATAGTCTCAGATATAATGATGCCTGAGATGGACGGTTTCACGCTGCTGCGGGAACTGAAAAAGACAAAATCAGGCAGGGACATAGCATTCGTTTTCTATACAGCGCATTATGTAGGTGAAAAGGACAGGGAACTTGCATCAAAGCTTGGAGCTTCACGGTTCATTCTAAAGCCGACAAAACTCACAGACCTGCTCGGTGAGATCGAAGCCGTGCTCAGGGAGTACGAATCTGGATTGGTAAAACCAGTAAATCCTCTGATAAGTAAAGATGAGGATTACCTTAAACAGTACAGCGAGCGCATCGTTAGAAAACTTGAGGAGAAAATAGTCCAGCTTGAACAGGAGGCAAATGAGCGCAGGTGGGCTTTTGAAGAACTGGCGACAGCGCAGAATGAACTTGAACATATAGTGGAGAGCATTCCTTTCATAATCTATGCTCTTAACATGGACGGCAATCTCGTCAAATGGAACAGCAGGCTTACAGATGCGACAGGGGTCCTGGGAAATAAGGTCATGGGAAGACCGATACTGGATTTCATCGCAAAAGAGGATAAAGCGAAAATGGCGCAAGCCATAAGGAAGGCTGAGGAAAAAGGATATTCCCGTGTGACCGCGAGCCTCATCGGGAAGAACGGGGAAATGATACCATATAACTGGAACACTGCATCGCTGAAGGATGAGAACGGAAATGTGATCGGGCTTTCAGGTGTGGGAATTGACATCTCTGTGAAGGGATGAACACAAATATTATCAACCTTTAAACCTTTATAAGTCAGAAACCAGGTGAACAAAATGCCAAAAATCACGATCATAGGCTCAGGCGCTGTCGGCGCGACAGCAGCGCAAAGAATTGCAGAGATGGAACTGGGCGATATTGTCATGACCGATATCGTTGAGGGGCTGCCGCAGGGTAAAGCCCTTGACCTTGCAGAAGCAGGACCCCTGCGCGGATATGACTCGAAAGTAACAGGCACGAACGATTATAAGGACATCGAAGGCTCGGACGTGGTCGTTGTCACGGCAGGAATTGCAAGAAAACCGGGAATGACGCGCGAAGATCTTCTGAAGATCAACGGGAAGATAATAAGGGAGGTCTCGCACAACATTGCGAGATATGCCCCGGATTCGATAGTGATCACTGTCACAAATCCGCTTGACCTGATGACGTATGTGATGATGAATGCAACGGGTTTCGAGCCGCGGCGTGTGTTCGGTATGAGCGGGGTGCTTGATTCGGGGAGGTTCGCGACATTTATCGCGATGGAACTTGGCTGCTCGGTGCGGGATATTAGTGCGATGGTGCTGGGAGGGCACGGCGACACGATTGTTCCGCTGCCGCGCTTTACAACGGTTTCCTGTGTTCCCATAACAGAGTTGATGTCAAAGGATACTATCAGGCGACTTGTTGATAGGACTGTGATCGGAGGGGCTGAAATCGTGAACCTTCTCAAGACCGGAAGCGCATATTACGCGCCTTCTGCTGCGATTGCGAACATGGTCGAGGCTGTGCTTAAGGATACAAAGCGGGTTATGCCAGTGTGCGCTTACCTGGAAGGCGAGTACGGGTTGAGGGACATTTATCTGGGCGTGCCTGTGAAGCTGGGAAGGCGTGGGGTGGAAAAGGTTATTGAGCTTGAACTTGCCCCTGAGGAGAAGAAATCGCTTGACAGGTCTGCTGAAGCTGTTAAGTCCGGGATTGCGTCTATTAAGGCGCTTGGATAAAAAAGAAAATATCGGGAAATTATTCACTGAATTCGAACGCCTGCCAAGCGAAAGCTTTTATCGGGATACATATAACATTAATGTGTGAGTGGAACAAAATCACTCATTCAATGGAGAGGAGAAAAAATGCCAAAAGTAGTAGTCGTGTATCTCAGTACATCAGGTAATACAAAAGCGATGGCAGATGCCATTGTAGAAGGGGTTCAATCAAGAAATGTCGAAGCAAAAGCCATGAATTTTAACGAGGCAAGGATAGAAGAATTGAAAGATGCTGATGCAATTGCAATAGGATCTTCCACATTCTACTATAAAATGCTGCCTCCCATGGAGAAATTTATTGAAAGCCTGGAAAAAGCAAAAATAAAAGCTAAAATCGGAGCAGCTTTCGGCTCTTATGGCTGGAGCGGTGAAGCACCTGTAATGATCGCGGAAAAAATGCGCGGGCTTGGCATTAGTATAATAGATCCGGTATTACGCGTTCAATATCAACCTTCTGAGAAAGATCTTGAAGAATGTAAACGCCTGGGAAAAGATATCGCCGTTAAATTGAAACCGAAATATGTCAGGCCAGGAAGCGAACCGAAGAGCAAAGATGCGGGTATGATGAAGGAAATCAAAATGGGTGAGGGAGGACACTGAGAGAGAAATAGCAGCGATTGGAGTCGGTGTCCATAAACACGTAGGAATGAGATAGCGAATTCTCACCGCAAAGAACGCAAAGTTCGCAAAGAGTTGGTGTTTCTGTGCTTTGCGTTCTTTGCGAACTTTGCGGTGATTTATGTTGAAAATGCACAAAGGAAATATGAATAAAAGTAATATCCTCTTGAACATAATTAAAGATCGCCGCAGTGTCCGGCATTTTGACGGCAGAAGAATCCCGGAAGGGGACATGGAACAGATCCTCGAAGCAGGCAGGTGGGCACCATCCGGCGCGAACGTGCAGCCCTGGCGCTTCATCGTTGTAACGCGGCGGGAAACACTTGACGCAATGGCAGGGCGATGCTACTATAAGATGTTCAAGTCCCGCCATGTCGGGGAAGCGGGAGCAGTCGTGGTTATCTGCGGAGATCCGGATGCGGGAAGCCCTACTTATATGCTTGACTGCGCAATAGCAGGCACGAACATGACCCTGATGGCAACGGCACTGGGTATCGGCTCATGCTGGATTGGAGCGTTCGAGGAACCTGCGATTCAAAGCATCCTCAATATCCCCGGGAAATTAAAGATAATCGCCCTCATAGCTTTAGGGTACGAGGTCGGGAAAGCCTCTGTTCCTCCAAGGCTTCCACTATCTGGTATCGTTCATCGTGAGGCGTACAATGCCGTTAATGAACCCGGTATTATCACGAAAAAAAAATCGTCGGGTCCTCTCTCAGTTGCCGGGAAGCTGCTGCGTGTTCTTTTCAACAGGCGCTGAGCGGAACAATCGCAGGCATTACTTATTTATTATGAATGACATTATTAGCCAGCATGGATCTAAAGCGAAATATCCAGAACGTCCCGGTAGCATTAATAATCACCCTGTTTATCGGATTCCTTTTGATACTTGTATCCCCTTCAGAAAAAACATTGGGCTCGCTTATTAAACTGATATACCTTCACGGCGCCCTCATAACAGCAGGTCTCTCCCTTTTCACAGCAGTGGGTCTTGTAAGCCTGATATCGCTCTTCAGAAGGATGACGAATTTCAAACTGCTATTTGCCATCGAAAAGACAGCCATTATTTTCTGGGTCGCAGCCACTATCATCGGCACCCTGGCTTCTGTTTTCGCCTGGGGCGGCATCAATCCCGGTGAGCCAAGGTTCGCCGCTACGATCATCGTCTCCCTTTTATCCGTGAGCGTTTATTTCATTTCCACTTCGAGCGAGAATCATAAAATCGTATCACTTCTTGGCATCGGGCTGGCGCTGTCAGTCTGGGTGATAATGGGGAGCGCAGGGAAAATACTGCATCCCGATAATCCTTTCGGAGCCTCGGAACAACTAATTCAGATTTATTTCCTTTTGATAACGCTTGTTTTTCTTGCAGCCTCGGTATTGACAGTTCGCTGGATGAAAAAGATGGAAAAGTAATATTAGTTACTAACACGTATCAAACTGCGGAGAACACCTGAATGGACAAGATGACGCCAGCCATGCGCCAGTACTACGAGGCAAAGGAAAAGTATAAAGACGCCCTCATTTTTTTCAGGATGGGCGACTTTTACGAGTCATTCGGGGAAGATGCAAAGGTGATAGCAAAGGAGCTTGAGATCACTCTCACCTCGCGCGGCAGGGACAAGGAGGGCGAGGACATGCCTCTTGCCGGTATTCCGTACCATGCTGTAGATTCATACCTCCCGAAGCTCATTAAAAAAGGGTACAAAGTGGCGATATGCGAGCAGCTTGAAGACCCGAAGAACGCAAAAGGCGTTGTGAAGCGGGGCGTGGTCAGGGTCATTACACCCGGCACTGTTATCGACCCATCCCTGATATCCGACCAGTCGAACAACTACCTGATGTCCCTGTCAGGCGAGGGAACCGAATTCGGCATCTCTTTCCTTGACGTGAGCACAGGTGAATTCATGACCACCCAGTTCACTGACAACCAGAACTATGACCTGATCATCAGCGAAGCTTCACGGATGCGCCCGGCAGAATGCATCCTTCCGCCTGCGCTATTTGAGAATAAAAAGTTAAAAGAACGATTGAATGCCCTCAATATTATACTCAATAAGTTTGATGCAGAAGCTTTTGACAGGACAAAAGCGCGAGACACACTCACAAAACATTTCGGGGTGATGACGCTTGAAGGCATGGGATGCGAGGCGCTTCCACTTGCGATATCCTCATCCGGCGCTGCACTTTTGTACGCGAAGACCACTCAGATGAGGGATCTTGCTCATATCCAGTCAGTCAGGACGTATTTTGAGAACGAGTTCATGGTACTGGATTCCATAACGCTTCGGAACCTTGAGATAATCCAGGGGGTTCGCGGCGATAATTCATCCCTCTTATGCGTCCTTGATAGCACAAAAACGCCTATGGGCGGGCGGCTGCTTCAAAAGATGCTTCTCAAACCCCTTGTTTCTGTCGGCAAAATAACAGAACGGCTGGATGCAGTGGATGAGCTTGTAAAAAAGACGCTGATGCGCTTTGACCTGCGCCAGCAGCTCTCAAAGATAAGGGACATCGAGCGTCTGGTCGGGCGTATCGTGTACGGGAACTCCAACGCCCGCGACCTGATAGCTCTCAAAGTATCACTCGCTGCGCTTCCTGAAATTTCAAGATCCCTGAAGGAAAATGATATCAAGTCACCTCTGCTGTTGAACATCATACAGAGGCTTGGTGATTTCAACGATATTGTTGCCATGCTTTCACGCGCGCTCGTGGATGAGCCGCCTGTGAGCGTTCGCGAAGGCGGGATGATAAGGGAGAGTTATAACGAAAAGCTGGACGAACTAAAAAAAATGTCGCTTCATGGAAAGGACTGGATTGCCGAGATGCAGCAGAAGGAGCGTGACAGGACAGGCATCAAATCGCTTAAAGTAGGCTATAATTCTGTCTTTGGATACTATATCGAGGTCACGAAATCCAACCTCGCACAGGTCCCCTCCGACTACATAAGGAAACAGACAACGGCAAACGGAGAGCGATTCTACACGCCTGAACTCAAGGAAAAAGAGGTATTGATACTTTCTGCCGATGAAAAAAGGATGGCGCTTGAATTTGAGATTTTCATGGAAATAAATTCCGGGATCGCGGCGCATGCAAAGGAATTGCAGGTTACCGCCGGGGCGCTCGGGGAACTTGATGTCATTGCATGTATTGCAGAAGTGGCAGTAAATAACAGGTATGTCAGACCCGAGGTGAACGAGAGCGGAACTATCCTTATCCGTGACGGGAGGCATCCTGTGGTAGAAAGAACGCTTTCAGGCTTTGTCCCGAATGATACGCATATAGACAATCAGGAGAACCAGTTCCTGCTCATAACCGGTCCCAACATGGCAGGAAAATCCACATACATGCGCCAGAATGCGCTCATTGTGATAATGGCACAGCTTGGCAGTTTCGTACCAGCCTCGTATGCCTCAGTTGGCATCGTTGACAGGATATTCACGCGCGTCGGCGCTTTTGACGACCTTGCCAGCGGACAGAGCACTTTTATGATTGAGATGGTGGAACTTGCCAACATACTGAACAATGCCACACCAAAAAGCCTCATCCTGCTTGACGAGATAGGAAGGGGCACAAGCACCTACGACGGCTTCAGTATCGCCAAAGCCGTTGTTGAGTTTATCCATAACAAAGAGCGTGTGGGTGTGCGCTCGCTTTTTGCCACGCATTATCACCAGCTCACTGCCGTAGAAGGAGTTTTGAAAAGAGTGAAGAATTATCACATTGCGGTAAAAGAAGAAGGCAGCGACCTTGTCTTCCTCCGCAAAATAATCCCCGGCGCAACGGACAGAAGCTACGGCATCCACGTTGCGAGGCTTGCCGGCGTGCCGCTAAAAGTGACTCAGAGGGCGAAGGAGATACTGAAAGAGATGGAGGACTCGGGCGCCATTGTGAGGGGAAAGGACAGCGCGAGGTACACGCAGGTCGTGCTTTTTGGCGCAGAGGAGAAGAAGGAATCGCCTGTGGTCGAGGAATTGAAGAAGATCAATGTGGAGGCTATGACGCCGCTTGAGGCGCTGAATGCGCTGGCGGGGTTGAAGAAGAAAGCGGGAAGGTGAAAATATAGAGAATGTGGGTTTTAAAGAACTTACGTTTCGGCGCGGTGATTAATTGCCAATTCGTAATTGACTCAGATTTTGGCGTCATCTTTCAGGATGCTTTGGAAACTCTCAGGCGAGTTCTGCTCTTTCTTGCTTGCGTCACATATTTCAGCTTTTTATAGATGTGTTCAATATCAAAATCACCATGTTCAGGCGTTTGCCTTGGAGCCGGATAATTGCTAGATATGGGATTCTTTTTCACCATATTAGTTATGTATTTCTCGGACTCGTCATCCAACCATCTAAGGCTTTCTACGAACAAGATTTTTGAGAGATATAAGCGCTGTGCAATCTTGCTGAAATTCAAGAGAAGATGATCGCTTGGAAGATTCTTAATCATGAAATCGCTTCGTTCGTCTGTGAATAAATTATGTATTCCAAGAAAGTCTTTTATCGAATTGACTATAAGCCTTTGAAGCTTGGTGGAGTTCAATTGAGAGATATTGACTGGAATCAAGACTATTTTCTTTTTTCGAAGTTCTTCTAGTTTGAAGTTGTCTTTTTCCTTTACTTTGTTGTCGATGTAATGATGTTCTCCCTGAAACTCAAACGCCAAACGGAAATCTTCAAACCAAATGTCAATTTCCAAAACAGCCCCTGTCTTTGGATTCTTAAGGAAAGTCGGCTTTGCTTGAAGTTCTTTATTAACATCGCCTGTGGTTGCGGTTACGAATAAGTCCAAATACAGAACAAGGGCAGCTTCTCCGTAGGATGAACATTCAAAGTCATATCTTGTTGCCCACTTGTTCTTCAAATACCAGAGAAGATAATCGTTCACAATTTTCAGTTCATCATCAAAGGAATAGTTTGGAAAACGTTTATGCTTTATATCTTCCACGAGACCGAATATTAGCGTGGTTAAACTTGATAGGTCTTTTATTGAGTTTGTCGAGCCATAATCCTTTCTAAGCAGGCGCTGTATCTTCTTCGCCAACTTCTTAAATCTAATCGTAAAGTTCGGGTAAAAGTCAAAAGTAGATATGCTCGCCAAATATACTTTTTGCTTCTCTCTGATGCGCCTGATGCTTTTTTGTCTTTGATTTTTATCCATAGGATGGCTTTTAGGTAAATTTCCAACTAAGTGACCCGCTTATATAAAATGTGTAGGCAATAATTATATCTCTGCACTTCCAATTAGGAATCATGGGCGTAAAAACCATCGCAGTTAGAGATGACGCATATAAATTACTACTGGAAATGAAGAAGGAAAAAGAGAGCTTCAGCGATGTTTTATTAAGGGCTTTAGGTAAAAAAACAGTAAAAAAATCCAGTGTTATGGACTTTTTCGGTGTTTTAAAAGACAGCAAAAACCTCGAAGAAATGGAAAAAGAGATTTTAGAGGAAAGAAAAAAATCCGGATTTAGAGATGTATTTGCTTGATACAACTGCAATAATTGAACTTTTCAGAGGGGATGCGCAGGTAAAGGAAGTTCTGGAAAGAAAAAGAAACGACTGCGCAGCTACTTCCATATCCTACTTAGAAATCTTCACAAGAATTTATCATAAACAGTTGAAGAAAGAGGAAAAATATTTCACTCAATTTTTCTCCTCCACCCCGATTTACTTTTTTGATTTAAAAGCTGCCAAGGAGAGCAGCAAATTAATGTCCGCTCTTTATAGCCGGGGGACGCCCATAAATCAAGCTGATGTAATGATTGCCGGAATAGGTATAGCAAACAAGGCGCAGGGTATTATAACGAAAGATGGGGATTTTAAGCAGGTAAAGGCAGTTAGCGATCTTGAGATCTTTTTTATTTAATGCTGGTTCTTGCCCTTCCATCTCTGTCGTTTCTTATCAGCCCGGCAGAGCTCTTGCATGATTTCATACGCTTCCTCAATAGCTTTGCCCTGGAAAGCAATCGTTCCTTACTTTTAATTTTTACAAATTCTTCCAATATTCGTCTTATCTCCTGCCGCCAGTTTGTATCTCCCACTTCTTCCATCATCCTGCACGAGTCCCGGGAATCTAATTTTTTATACATTTTTTAGTTTACTATTTTGATATACAAACATACAAACCTTACGTTAAGATATTTGAAAAAGTCTATAAATCTCTCTGTGGCAAATTTCGTCCTAAGCCACGGAGACACAGAGGCACAGAGACGTGGTATCAAATCGTGAAATTTAGTACTTCCAAATTCTTTCCACGCGAAACAGTGAATAACTAAAACAGCATATAACAAAACATGCCCGCAATCCGCATCCTCGATGAAGCCACGATAAACAAGATAGCAGCAGGCGAAGTAATCGAACGCCCCGCATCCGTAGTAAAAGAACTTATCGAGAACAGCATCGATGCAAGCGCAACAGACATCAGGATCGAGGCAGAAAGGGGCGGAAAAAAGCTCATACGCGTCACCGATAACGGCAGCGGCATGAGCAGGGAGGATGCATCTCTCTCTTTCATCCAGCATTCCACAAGTAAAATACAAAAAATTGAGGATCTCGATAACGTTATGACAATGGGATTCAGGGGCGAGGCGTTATCCTCCATATGCGCTGTGGCAAAAGTGGAAATTACCACAAAAACAAAAGATGAGCTTGCAGGCACGAAAGTCATCGTCCACGGTGGAAAATTGAATGGCATAAACGATACAGGCGCGCCCGACGGGACTTCTGTCACTGTCGAAGAGCTTTTTTTCAACACGCCTGCACGGAAAAAATACATGAAATCAGATAGTACCGAGCTTGCACACATTGTTGATGTGGTGACAAAGAACGCTCTCGGTCACAATAATGTCAGTTTTACCCTGCTCCATAATGGGAAAGAACTGGTCCGCTCACCCGCTTCTCCTCTCCAGGAAACAATACTTCACATATACGGGCAGGATGTGGCAAGGGCAATGCTTCCAGTTAATTTCAGCTCGCGTTTTGCCATCATTACAGGGGCTGTCTCAAAACCCGCCATCACACGTGGAACTATGGACGCACAGTCATTTTATATCAACAGCAGGAACGTTACTTCAAGAGCGCTTGGATTTGCTCTGAGAAAAGGTTTCGGCACGCTCCTGCCTCAGGGGCGTTTTCCCATTGCGGTCTTGAAAATTTCAGTGGACACAAAAGAAGTAGACGTCAATGTTCATCCAACAAAGAACCAGGTTCGCCTGAGCCATGAATGGAAGATATCTGAAGCATTAACGCTGGCAGTCGGCGGCGCCCTTTCAAAAAAAGACCTTACGCCCCAGGTCACAACCACGCAATCGCTCCTGTATGAGAAAACCGACCGCCCGACCATGATCAGGGAAGAAGGAACGCAGTTCAGGGCGCCATTTAAGGATACAGAACGGCGGCTGCGGCGCACTGAAATGGGCATTGGCGGAAAAGCTGAGATTGAAAAACCGGATGTAAAAATACTGGGACAGGTTGACGCCCTGTACGTCGTTGCAGAAACAAAAGACGGTCTGATGATAATAGACCAGCATGCAGCCCATGAGCGCATTCTGTTTGAACAGGTGCGTGATTCAAAGCGCACTGACACGCAGGAGCTAATCGTCCCGATCAACCTCGACCTTGATCCAAAGGAAAAGGTGCTGATGAAAGAATGCATCCCGTATCTTGAAGAATTCGGCTTCCGGATATCCGAGTTCGGACCTGATGCCTTCGCGATCACCGCAATCCCGCTCGTTCTTTGAAAACTGGAAGACCCGGAGCTTATACACGACATAATCACAGACATACTTTCAGAAGGAAAGATAAAAGACGAGACCGGGATATTCGAGCGCGTGACAAAAAGCATCGCATGCAGGGGAGCGATAAAGGCAGGAGCAGATTGCTCAGCCGGACAGATGGAGCGGCTGATAGAGCAGCTTTTTAAGACAGAAAATCCTTATACCTGCCCTCACGGAAGACCAACGATGGTTTCTTTTAACAGGGAGGAACTGGACAGGCTTTTCAAGAGGAACTGATAAAATGATAGACCCGGTCAACAATTTCGTGATCCCGGATGCATGGATAAAGCGGTCAGGCATACCCGTAGAAGAACTTACTTCCCAAATTCAGACCGGACGTTACGTTATCCTTTCAGACGGTTCACTCCTGAGACGCGGATATACCACAGGAACTACTGCGGCTGCCGCTGCAAAAGCCTCTGTGCTTTCAATAAAAAAGCGCATTTCTGAAGTTTCAGTATCCACGCCCGCGGGTATTCGCGCTGTCCTGCCGGTTAAGGCAGAAAACGGTAAAGCTTCCGCAGTAAAGGACTCAGGCGGCCACGCATCTGATGTGACACGAGGCATGGTGATCATGGCAGAAGCAAGAGAACATGATACCCTTGTAATAAAAGCAGGTACGGGGATCGGATCAAAAAAAGGCATTCCCGCAATAAACCCCTCTCCCATGCGACAGATAGAGGAAGCGGTAAAAGAGGCGCTTGCTGACACCGGATTAAAAGGGGCATGCGTTACCATTTCTGTCCCTAAAGGCGAGGAAATCGCAAAAAATACGTTGAACGGACAGGTTGGCATAACCGGAGGAATATCTATTCTTGGCACCACAGGTTTCGTTGAACCCTGGAACGAGCATCTCGGGGAGATGAAAGAAGAACTCATCAGGCAGGAAGTAAAGCTCGTACTC
>CABMHZ010000012.1 GCA_902386115.1 uncultured archaeon
GGGTCATCGAAATAAAGAAAAAATATAACCTGAATATTATCGGACCAAACTGCCTTGGCGTTATTCATCCGGAGATCAATCTCAATGCAACTTTTATTCCCGGAATGCCAAAAGCAGGGAATATCGCCTTTATCTCACAAAGCGGCGCTCTGGGTTCTGCAATTCTTGACCTTGCAGCGCATGAAAACATCGGGTTTAGCAATTTTGTCTCGGTAGGCTCGATGATCGACGTGGATTTCGGGGATTTGATAGACTATTTTGGCAAAGATCCAAAAACAAAGAGCATTTTGATGTACGTGGAAGGCATCACGAATGCCAGGAAATTCATCAGTGCAGCGAGGCATTTCACACTGACAAAGCCCGTTATCGTAGTTAAGGCGGGAAGGTTTGCAGAAGGCGCAAAAGCGGCAAGTTCACATACAGGGTCTCTTGCAGGCGAAGACGTCGTATATAATGCAGCCTTTAAAAGGGCAGGGATCGTGCGTGTCGAGGAGATCGAAGACCTGTTCAACTGCGCCGAAGCTTTGAGTATGCAATCCCTCCCTGCAGGTCCGAACCTGGCGATCATAACCAATGCCGGCGGACCCGGGGTAATGGCTGCTGACGCGACTATATCCAGGGGAGGAAAACTCGCTCAATTGAGCGCCGGAACACTGGAGAAACTCAACGGTGTTTTACCTCCGTTCTGGAGCGGAGGGAACCCTGTTGACATCCTGGGAGACGCCAGAGCCGAGAGATATGAAGCGGCTGCAGGATCATGCATGATGGACAATAATGTCGATGGTATCCTGATAATATATACTCCCCAGGGAGGGGAAGATCCTGCGAGGATCGCAAAAAGCATTGTTGGCATATGTAATAACAAAGTTTCCAGGAAGACATGTTTGACTTCTTTCATGGGGTATGAAAAAGTGGAAGAGGCAAACCACATTTTTACTGAGAACAGGATTCCTACATTTTACACGCCCGAGCAGGCAGTGGCGACCTACATGTACATGTGCCAGTATAAATCCAACATTGGATTACTGTATGAAACACCTGCCGAACTGCCTGTGGACAGCTTTCCCCCGAAAGGTCCTCTGACAACGATAATAAGGAATGCTGCGCGGGAAAATCGTGAAATCTTGACTGGCATGGAATCGATACAGCTCCTTGAGTTCTATAACATCCCTGTTATCAAGACCCTGATGGCAAGGAATGCGGATGAAGCCGCAGTCTGTGCTTCCCGGGTCGGCTATCCTGTGGTGCTCAAGGTTCTTTCTCCACAGATCGTCCACAAGACTGAGGTGAAAGGTATAAGGCTCGACATCAGTTCTGAGCCTGAGGTCAGGGAGGCGTTTGAGGACATCATTCGTGCTGCCAGGGAAAATTCTCCTTCCGCGCAAATCCAGGGGGTCACAGTCCAGCGCATGGTTAAGAAACATGGCGTAGAATTGATACTTGGTGCAAAAACCGATGCTCTTTTCGGTCATGTGATCATGTTCGGCAGGGGTGGCGTCGAAACTGAACTTCATAAAGATATTGCGTTTGGCATTCCACCTCTCAATCAGACGTTAGCAAGAAGGATGATGGAGGAAACAAAAGTCTTCCAGTTGCTGAAAGGATTCAGGAACCTGCCTCCTGTGAATATCAAACTCCTGGAGGAGATAATATTGCGTTTTTCCCAGATGCTCATTGATTTTCCGCAGTTGAAGGAAATAGAGATCAATCCGCTGTTGATTGATGAAAAGGATGCATTTGCGCTTGACGCCCGCGCGGTGATCAATAAGGAATCCGTATCTGCGAAGCTCGAACCATTCGAACATCTTGTTATCAGCCCGTATCCGGAAAAGTATGTTTCGTTGTGGAAGATGCGGGATGGGCACCCGGTTGTCCTTCGACCCATAAAACCTGAGGATGAACCTCTCTGGCTTGAGATGTTCCACAATTTCTCTGAGGAGTCGATACGGTTCAGGTTGTTTGAGGTAATTAAAGAGCCGATAGAGCATTCGTTCAGTGTAAGGTACTGCAATATTGATTATGACAGGGAACTTGCCATCGTGGCGGAAATGGAAGATAAGGGAAGCAAGAAAATGGCGGGAGTGGTCAGTCTTCTCCTTGACCCGGACAGGAAGTCAGGGGAAATTGCTTTTATTGTGGCTGACCCTTGGCAGGGGATGGGACTCGGATCTAAACTGATAGATTACATGATCGAGATAGGCAGGGATAAGAAGATCGAGACGCTTTATGCGGTGATGCTGCCTGATAATCACCGGGCTGTTAAACTTCTAAAGGAAATGGGGTTTGAGACCACATTTTTGAAAGACGATACGGTGAAAGCCACGCTCAACCTGAAAGAAGAGTAATTGGGAAGCCGGAGCCGGGATGGAAGAAATTTTGCCCTTAGATTTTAAATTGGTAAAATGACAGGATAACAGGATGGACAGGATCGGAATACGCGGGATTGAAAATGATTAGATAGTAAGGTATAAGAATGAAATTATTCAGGGGAAATGATTATTTATGTTGGGTATAATTGTTTATGATGCTGCCCGGCAAAATAATGCGGAGGATAACGATGAATGATTCAATGAAAGAACACTGGAATGAAATTTATGAGGCATTAGACGTGGATGAGCTGACATGGTACGAAGAAATTCCAGCACCTTCTATAAAATTACTTTCCAGATGCAAAATTAATAAAGATGAACCTGTATTAGATGTGGGGGCAGGCGCATCGACTTTTGTTGATTATCTCGTCGATCAGGGATTTAGCAATATCATAGCTGCTGATATCAGTGAAATTGCTCTGGGCAAGCTAAAAGAAAGATTGGGCAATGAAAAAGCCAGGACAGTAAAATGGATCGTAGATGATATTACCCAGCCGGTTCATATCCGGAATTTAAAAGATGTTGCAGTATGGCATGACAGGGCAGTTCTACATTTCCTGTTAGAAAAACGCCAGCAGGACATGTATTTATCCACGCTAAAAAAAGTGATAAAGAAAGGTGGTTATGTTATTATCGCTGCCTTCTCGCTAAAGGGAGCAAAAAAATGCACCGGTCTGGATGTTAAGAATTATGACCCTAATATGCTGGCAGAATTCCTGGGAGAGGATTTCAGCCTGCTTGAATATTTTGATTATACATATCATATGCCTTCGGGTCAGCCAAGACCGTACGTATATACGCTTTTTCAAAGAAATCAGCTATGACAAAGGGATTCCAAAAATGCGAATTAACTATCCCAAAACAGTATTATCTTTTGTATTATCTTTTCCCAAAACAGAACCATAAATGATATATTGATTGACCAAGTATTACAACAAAAATAGCAATCAACAAACCATGTGCGGCTGTGGTCCAGAGCGGCCAGATTTCCGCCTCTGGAGGGCGTGTCCATCTCGCCTCCGGCTCGATAGGACTGTAAACAACAAGTCAACTAAATCAACAAAACCAATGTGCGGCTGTGGTCCAGCGGCTATGACAGGGGCTTCCCAAGCCTCTAACCCGGGTTCGATTCCCGGCAGCCGCACTAAATACGGGGTTAGGGGAAATTGAAGTTACGTTTATACCCTGATACGTCAGCATACGAGTATAGCCCTGATCTTATGTCCGATTTCATTTGCTTTTTCAATAACGTCTTTCTGGTACTCAATTGCTGTATATTTATCCTTTGAAGGCACTGCTCCCTTCCCGAACAATAGCGGAACTGCACTTATCGCACAACTACCTCCATACCCGCAGGAAAGACATGAAACATTCCCGGTTCCGCTGAGCTTACCGATTACGTTAATTCCTTCCATTTGCATGAAATCAGCAATCTGGTCTGCAGCATGATCCACGCTTGGTATTCCTCTTCCAACCCCGACCGCTACCGCCGCTCCTATTTTACCTTTGTTGAGCATCTTTTGATGATGCATAGAGTACATTCGTTCAGTCAGCATCTTTGTTCTTGAGTCAAGAGTACCGTATGTCGGATAACCGCCAATAATAAGAGCCGAACATTCTTTGATTTTATTTTCAACGATGTGCCAGTCGTCATTCTGCTTGCAAATATTATCCCCGGCACAGCATAGACAGGCTTTGCATGGATGGATGTCATATTCTGAAAGTTTAATGAATTCGTAATCAAGACCCGTAGCTTCAAGAACCGATTTTACCAGCCTGTCAGTATTGCTGTTTTTAACCGGGCTTCCGCTTATTCCTAACACCTGCATTTTAAATCACCTGCTTTTCTACTGCTGCCCTCTATTCTATTTCTGATCAATTCTCCAATCCTTTGCGTCTCTGCCATCACCTCAGGCTCATCCTTTACCGACCTGTAGCTTTTCAGAAATCTAGCAGAACCACGTGCATACGGCTTGTTATCAGGAAGGATTTCAAGATACTCCTTATATGCTTCACCAACTCCGAAATCCATGCCAGTCAGTTCTTTTGAATAAGCATTCCAGACTGTATAATGGCAGCTCTCCCCAGGTCCGCATACAAAACAGCATGGTGTTCCTTTTGCGGTCATGCTCCCGACTATCTCCATGCCTCCGGCGCGTAGAGCATTTCCCATCCATTCAGAAACCATCTTTTCAGCCGCGACTCCAACAGCGACCGTTGCAGCTATTTTCCCGCCAGTCAGGAGCTTTACATGCCTCTTTGAATAAAGCCTCTCGATGAAAGCCTTAGTAAAAGCGCTTGCTGCGCCGTAATATGTAGGTGAGCCGACAACGATAGCGTCTGCCTCCATGACTTTCTTTGAAAGCCACTTGAAATGGTCATTGAGGACGCATTCATTCGTGCAAACGCATTTCATGCATGCTATACAGGGACCTACATTTATTTCCGATAATTTCACAAATTCAGTCTCCGCCCCTGTTGCATCAAGTATCGCATTCACCAGTGCATCAGTATTGCTATTCTCTGTGGGACTTCCACTCACTCCAAGAACTTTCATGATTTACACCTCAGGGAAATCTATCTCAACAGCGAGGGCATCGAGGAACTTGTTATAACCGGTGAAAAGTTCCATCACTCCAAGGATCTCAACTATCTGGCTGTCAGTAAGACCAAGCGATCTCAGTTCAGTGGTTTCACTGTCTGTGATCTTATGAGGCGTAAGCGTTGCTTTCTTTGCATATTGCAGGATCTTCTGGTCTCTCAATGGAATTCCCGTACTTTCGAGCTTTTTTGTCATGATATTGATTTTTTCCTTTGAAAAGCCCATCATCTGAAGTGACATGGAGTGTGCAGCCACACAATAATTACAGGAGTTTGCCGAAGATACAACTACTGCTATACTCTCTTTCAGTTCCCGCGAAAGTTCGCCTCCCATCATCAATGCTTTTGTTTTATCCCAATTTACCCGTAACAGAGCAGGAAAATGGGCATAGGTTTTGAACAGGTTAGGGACCATCCCGAAACCGGCTTCAATTTCCCTATAAATTATCCTGACATCATCACTTGCGTCTTCTTTTTCTATTGGTTTGATTCTTGTCATGTTGCTCACTTATTTTAGAAAAATAAACAGGCTAATAGTTTTCCAGCTTCACCTGCAGTTACATCAACGTTCCCCGCTTTACATCTGGTATTCGCGCCGTCTCTTCTTTGACGCTCATGTTCTAACCTCCGTCATTAATTTTATCTCGCCGGTTGTTTTTGATATAGGACAGCCGTTACTATGTTTTTCGCAATGGAAGCATGCGCCTTTTACGGCGGCTAATGATTTCTCAGCTTCTTCTTTTGTTACTTTTTTATTCGTATATTTCCATTCTGGCATTTTATTACCTCAATTCAAAATAGTGTAGTTATTCCCATATACTTAGCCGTCATAAAAATGTACAAACTACATTTTAATATACAAACATAACCTTAAAGGTTGTAATAGAAACCTTTTTAACCTGTTAAAGATAAAACAACTATTATATGGCTGATAAAAGAGAAAAATCTCACAAGGAACTCCTCGAAATAAAAGAAAAGCTCTACGAGATACATAATGATATGAAAAGATTCATGGAGAGATCAGGACAGCAGCATCTTGATAGTGTTCTTTCCGGTTCCAGGACTAATTTTACAAATGCCATCATCGGGCACGTTATTGATGACATCGAAGGTGGTCTTGAGAATAATATGGTCAAAAAATGCGATATGCGGGAGACCTGTAAATCAAACTTCACAGGACTCCTGCAAAAGAATGCGTGCCTGATAAAGAATGAAAATGTCCCTGAAGATGTTATTTTGAAAACCCAGTCCGAATTAAATGACATGAGGAATAATGCCCCATCGAAGCAATGCGAGAAATGCTTTTTGCAGGTCCAGAATTTATTTGGAAAACAGGTCAATTTGATGCGTTCTCTCCAGATATACAGTTCAAATGAAGAAAAGAAACAGGATATAGTTCCGCTTCCGGAAGGGTTCATAGCCGATGTATTAGAACCGTTATCCAGCAAACAGCGCCTTCAAATAATGAAAGCGATAGCAATAGAGACAAGAACCTTTTCTGTCCTTTCAGAACTTACCGGGCTTCGCGGGGGTAATTTGCTTTTCCACCTGCAAAAACTACTTGATAGCGGAATGATCTTGCAGCGCCATGAGAGGGGAGACTACATGATCACTGATAAGGGATTCAAGATCATGAAAAGTGTCAGTGATATGTATTCAGTGCTGAAGTCCTGAAACTCCATGGCATACGTCAAAAAAGTAAGGTGAAGATATGGGTTTGATGAATAATGAAAAAAAGACCGAATTTCAGATGGTAGAGGAGCTTATGATGGCTCCGGAGCCAAAATTCAATGATGTCATGCGTTGCGTTTTTAAGATTAAGGATTATGAAATTGAAGTATATTTTTATATTCTGGATCATTGCGAATCAACAATTACAGAGATAGCAGAGTTCCTGAAAAAAGATAGAAGCTCCATCCAGCGGTCCCTCCAGACATTAATGGACAAAGGCATGATAAAACGGAAATTCAGGGTTCTTGGATTGGGCGGCTTTACCTATATTTACACTGCCACACCGCTTGATGAAACAAAGAAGATCATGGAAAAGGAGCTTCAGGTCTGGTACAATATGATGGGCAAACTTGTAATGAAGTTTGAAAAAACCTGATCAGATGTGCTTATTTTGCTCATGGGATGACCTATATTTATGCAATATTCACTAATGTTAACACTAAGCTTCTACTTCAGCGTGCCTGTGAACGTGTAGTCGTTATCCTTCTGCTTTCCGTGGCAGTCATTGCACATACCTACCTTCCCCTCTGCCTGTACCTCGCCTGTAGGTGAATACCAGAACCAGTCGTTGTGCGCAGGATCGTAGCCCTTCTCCTTGTACATGACCGTGAGCGCAGCCAGTGCTTTATCATTCACATCGCCGTGCGGACTTCCAGCACTCTTGGGATAAAATTCGCCTGTACCAGGCCACTTATTCCAGTTTTTATAGTTGTTCCCTGCTGTTATGTAGTTGTAAAGCGCTTTGCCTTCTGCTTTGGGTTCCGATTTTGTTTCTTTTGTGCCAATACAGCCCAAAAAAACGATGCGAGAAATATAACCAATACCGCGAACACAACATTTTTTATTTTTGCCATTTTTTAACCTCCACTTGGATTAGTATGTGAGTTTGCTGTTATATATTTTTACCTTCGGTTATGTGTCTTTTTCAGACAATAATACAAATTACGTTATACATGATAATCCTCTGGAGGTAGTGAGTAAAATAATCACAAGCGATTAATTTTTTGGCAAAAGCTTGTATATAAAAATATAGTTAGTATATTTTTATAACGGCTAAGTATATTATGATAAACTGACAAATAAAAAATGAAAATTATTGGGAGATAAAATATGACTGAACCAAAAATATTGATAGTATATGCATCGAGAACAGGCAACACGGAAAAACTCGCACAGGCTATTGCTGAAGGAGTAAAGAATGTTGGCGGAGTAAGTGTCGAGTTGAAGAGAGCAAAGGATACTAAACCACCAGATGCTGGCGCTGACGCGTTCGCCTTTGGTTCGCATTCGGCTTTTGAATATATGGCAGGTGAGCTTAAAAGCCTATTTGAAGATTTTTATCCTGTAAGGGATAAACTGGCGGGCAAACCTGTACTGCTTTTCACTACAGGACAGGGAGGGCAGAGTTCGGCTCTGGCATCAATGGACAAGGTGGTGGGCGTGTTCAATCCTTCCTGGGTTAAACCTGGTGTGGCTGTTCAGGGATCTCCTAAAGATGCTGATAAAGCAAACGCAAGAGAAATGGGCAAGAAACTGGCAGAGGCTGCGAAGAAAAAAACGAAATAGTGCATATGAAGGTTATAATAGGAAACTTTGTTATGAAGTTTGAAAATAGATAATCGGGTGTGTTTATTATGCTCACAACCTGAAGAGGATTATTATCCCGAAGGTAAATATAGAATTTGTCTGAAAAAGACATATAAAAACGGAGGAAAAAATATGACAGGTTGTTGCACACCAAAAAAGACCCCTGGGCCAAATGATGCATGCCCGTGCGGATCTGGAAAGAAATACAAAGATTGCTGCGGAAAGAAATAAAGAAAGCACGATGGGTAAACGAGGTGATAATAATGTCTAAAATGTGTACAATGGAAGGATGCAAAACATCCGAAGGTATGTGTATCCATGAGAAAATGATGGCAGTCGTAGTAATGGTCGTGATCGCGGCTATTGCTGCAAAGATATTGAATTTGTTCTGAAGAGGGGGATTTTCTGCCCTCTTTTTGATTTTTGAACCAAAAATATGAGCTTAACGCATAAAAAATGAATAGTCAGGGAAACATGAGGCTTTAACAAACATAGAATGATGAAGTATGATAAAAGTAGCAATTATAGTTTTGGCAGATACGGAAACGCATGGAGATATGGCCAGAGTTCACAATGCACTTCTGGCAGCAAAAGAATTCAAAGACGCAAAAGATGAATTTAAGCTCATCTTTGATGGGGCTGGAACCAAATGGATCAAAGAACTTTCCAAACCCGACCATATCTTTCATGAGTTGTTTGATTCATTAAAAGGCAGATCAACAGGAGTTTGCGGCTTTTGTGCCGGAGCTTTTGGTATCAAAGAGAGTGCAATGGAATCTCACATTCCCCTCAGGGAAGAATATGAGGGACACCCGAGCTTCAGGGAATTGATAGCAGAGGGTTACCAGATAATTACATTTTGAGTGCAAGATGCTTCTATTTGTAAATCCGGCTCCTGAAACGAACCAATCCAGGCACCCCTGTTGTGATGATGAAGTTAAAGCAAGTGGAAACGTTTAAAAATCCTTCTGGAAAATGCTGCCCTGGCAATGTCCATAAAGTGGTCAAAAAAGGAATGGAACTATATGGCAAAACTAAAAAATGACAATTCCCATGAAAAATATCGTTCTGTTTTAAACCCTGCTTCTTCGTTCCCTTCTTTACCTGTCACGCCAACAATCTGGAAAATATCAGGATACTGACAAATATCAACGTCAGTGAGATAAATATTTTCAGACGCCTGACATCTGCATTTCTGATGATCCGTGGTCCTATCTGTCCTCCGATGACGACTGATGGTATTACGAAGATCAGAACACTAATTAATGTAGTCCTGTTCTCAATAAGTCCACTGACGAAGACAGGGTTCATCCTGGTCAGTGCAGCCACAATGTCTGTAATAAATATGATTACAACTGCTGAACCAATGACCTGGGACGGATGTTTTATTTTTTCATGGTTCCACATCCCAGGCACTATTAATTTGCCCAGACCTGTGGCGATCAATCCTTTTATGAAACCTGCTATGAATCCTAATTCCCAGAAAATTCTATTGTGCCTGACCTGTATATTCCGGGAAGTATTGATACTGATAATAAGCAGATAAGTCCCATATATAAGTATGAATGAACCAAAAATAAATATCAGGACTTTCTTATCAACATAAGTTGCCAGGAGAGAACCGATGACAGTAGCCGGAACTGCGGGGATCAGATACTGTTTGACCATGTACCAGTTAACCGTTCTCTGATGGATATTTCTGACCACTCCACTCCCGAATCCAAATATCGCAGTTAAAAGCGCCAACCAGAAAATTATTTTTGGATCCACTTCGATAAAAAATAAATAGACTGGTACCCAGAAATTGGCTCCTGAGATGCCAGTGGACATTGAAAGGATAGCGATGATCATACCAATGGGAAAAAGATACCAGTATGTGAGATCCATTGGGGTTAAATTATTTCTGATGTATTTAAATATGTAGTTTGGGAAATTATTGACAAAAATTCAATCGCTTGATAATTTTACTCACTACCTACCCGCGAGAACAATCCTTTGAACATATTTAATATATATCCGGGGCTTATGTTATACGTGTTTAATGCCCCATCAAATAACTTGAAAGTTGATCGGAAATAACATGACCACTATAATTATAAAGAAAGAAAACTGCCCGGTAGATGATAAGATATTACTTGATATGGGATATGTCCTGAAGAGAAGAGTCTGGTTTAAAAAGATTGAGATATCCGGGATTGGAAAGGAACTCGAAAGACTTCAGGTATTAAAGATCCCTGATATAGAGGTCGTACTGGATTAGAAGCATCCCAGCACATCATGCCATGCGCCCGCTGCTGTCACTCGAAGAACGTGGCAAGCGCGGGTGCATAAAGGTTTTAGAATCATCACATAATATGTTTGTGATGCTTCCTTTAAATATCCCTCCAGAAACCGGGGAAAGAGCCACACTGTATAGTCCCGAAAAGTATTTACATGAGCATGACATATTATTTTGTGGTTGAATGGGGGTGATTGATGATTCAAGACACCAAAAAAATGTAGATTAAAAAAGGAATAGACGGATGAGTTAAATTTTAAAAAACGAATTGATTTGAGAATAATATATAAAAGGGAGATAAAATATTATGGCTACTTTAAAAGTAAATCTATCATCGATTGGAAATGCATGTGACCAAGACACCACTCCGGCGGGAAAATTTCCTGGACCGGGTTGGTACGTTTTTCTTAACAAATGTGATGGCACGCCATTTGTCCATGCAGGGAAAGAATATGGACCGTATCCTGTAGATCACGGATATGTTGAGATCAAAGATGTGCCGCCAGGTCGATACCTGCTCTTTGCAATAGTGAACCCATTTCCTATCACGCATCCTATCCCCGGGGGTGAAGTGATATACCAATCCAACTTCGCCAGTCACTTTGCAGTTGTTGAGGTATGCTGTGGTTGCCACGACCTCTGCGTTACCCTATACAACTCCGGTTGGCACTATTGTGTGCAGGTCATTATTTACTGGTTCCAAATACTGGCCATGCAAAAGCAAATTGATCAGAAAGTCGCTAAGACCGCAATAGACGCCATGAATGTTGCGCTCAGAGAAGCTGGAAAAACGTTGCCCGGTGACGCAGAAATAAACAAACAGATTGCAAGGCTCACAGAGATTTTCAAGAATCAAAAACAAAAAGAAAAAATAGAATAGTAAAAATACTGAGCCACAATAAACTATAAATATATATCCCACCATATACTAAGATAGTGGGCGGGAACATTTTTTTTAAAACCACCATAATCCCACCTGCCCACTATTCCACCTGCCTTTCCTCATGCCAGTTTCCAATGGAAATAGGGGTGCATGTCAGGTCTGCTATCACCGAATTAGAGAATTTCTTGAAAAATCGTTACTATCCGCCGTATCGATTGTATAAACCAGCATGCGTCGAGTTGGACATCATAGAAATGCACATCATAATCATTAGCATTATAATTCAGTTTTTCCAATAGAAAGAAAGGGGTTGCTGTAATGTTTTTTGGCATTTTTCCCCGTTTTTCCTGTAGCATGAAGCTTTTCAGGCAGAGAATAGATGGCTCGAAACCTTGATGTACTTTTCGGGCTTTAGTAGTAAAAATGGCACAATCATCGCAGCAGCTCTGGGAAGAATTCTTCAAGCGTTATTACAAAGACGCAATCAACGAACTTGCAGAAAACTACCCTGAAAAGCGAAGTCTCCTGGTACAGTTCTCAAACATCGAGCGCTTTGATATGGAACTTGCGCGGGAGCTTATAGAGCATCCTGATGCCGTCCTGAAACATGCCAACGAAGCGATCATTACGATCGACCTGCCCGTAGATGTTGTTTTTGAAAACGTCCATGTCAGGATAATCGGTCTGCCGGAACGCATTCAGATAAGGGAACTGCGAAGCGCCAATATAAACAAATTCATGTCGGTATCAGGTCTCATCAGGAAAGCAACTGAGGTCAGACCAAAGATCATCAACGCGGCATTCAAATGCCAGAGGTGCGACCACGTCACCATGATACCGCAGGGAGAAGGCAAGTTCGTCGAGCCTTTCGAGTGCGAGAACGATGTGTGCGGCAGAAAAGGTCCATTCAAGATAGTCCCTGAGGAATCGGATTTCATCGATGCGCAGAAACTGCGCGTGCAGGAATCACCCGACGACCTGCGCGGAGGAGAGCAGCCGCAGACGCTGGATGTGGACGTGGACGACGACCTTGCAGGCATCGTTGCGCCTGGCGACAGGGTCGTGGTATCCGGGGTTTTGCGCTCTTTCCAGAGAACCACCCAGCAGGGCAAAAGCACATTTTTTGACCTTGTTCTTGACGGCGTATCCATAGAGATAGAGGACAAGGAATTCGAGGACATAGAAATTTCAAAAGAGGAAATAGAAGAAATAATAAAATTCGGGAAAGACCCCGAAGTTTATAACAAAGTGATCCACTCCATCGCCCCGTCTATCTACGGCTACGAGGAAGTCAAGGA
>CABMHZ010000013.1 GCA_902386115.1 uncultured archaeon
CATAGATTTCCTTGCAGGTGAAAAACTGCCGGGGATAGAGGCTTTGAAGGATGCTGCTGCCAGGTTCAGGCAGGCTTCACTTTCCTGAATACGATCTCATCCTTTTTCACGTCCACTTCAACAGTATCGCCTTCAACGAATTCCTTATTCAGTATCTTCATCGCAAGCGGGTCAAGTATCCTGTGCTGTATGGTTCGTTTGATCGGACGCGCCCCGAACTGCGGGTCATAACCTGCCTTTGCAACAAGATCCCTTGCTTTCTGGGTCAGGGTTATGGTTATCCTCCTTTCAGAAAGTCTCCTGCCAAGTATCCCGAACTGTATATCCACTATCTTCATTATCTCAGGGAGTTTTAGTGAGTGGAATATTATTATCTCATCGAGCCTGTTCAGGAATTCGGGCTTGAAACTCCGGTGAACGATCTCCAGTACTTTTTCCCTCATCTCCTCTTCTTTATCGCCGAGCTCGAATATCCACTGGCTCCCTATATTGGAGGTCATTATGATCACTGTATTCTTGAAATCCACAGTGCGCCCGTGCCCGTCCGTGAGCCTTCCGTCATCGAGTATCTGGAGCAGCAGGTTGAAGATATCGGGATGAGCCTTCTCGATCTCATCGAACAGAATGACAGCATACGGGCGCCTTCTCACTGCTTCGGTTAACTGCCCGCCTTCCTCGTAGCCCACATATCCCGGCGGGGCGCCGATGAGCCTTGCTACCGTGTGCTTTTCCATGTATTCGCTCATGTCAAGCCTTATCATCGCTGCCTCGTCGTCAAAAAGGAACTCAGCAAGCGCGCGCCCGAGTTCTGTCTTCCCGACGCCAGTCGGACCAAGGAACATGAACGAACCGATTGGACGCTTCGGGTCGGAAATCCCCGCGCGACCGCGCCTGACAGCGTTCGCGACTGCAACGACTGCTTCATCCTGACCAACCACCCGCTGCTTTAACCGCTCTTCCATGTGAACGAGCTTTTGCATCTCTCCCTCCAGCATCCTGCTGACCGGGACGTGAGTCCATCTTGACACCACTTCAGCGATATCCTCCTCGTCCACTTCCTCTTTCAGCATCTTCTGGTCTTTCTGGAGTTCGATGAGTTTCTTGTTTTCCGCATCAAGCTGCTTCTGAAGGTTAATCAATACGCCGTACCTGAGTTCTGAGGCTTTCTCAAGCGCTCCCTCAACTTCTGCTTTTTCGGAGTCCATGCGTGTTTTTTCAATATCTTCTTTTATCTTGCGTATCTTCTGGATCGCATCTTTTTCAAGCTGCCAGTGTGCCTTCATCGAGCTGCTTTTTTCCTTGAGGTCAGAGAGTTCTTTATCGATTTTTTCAAGGCGTTCCTTTGAATATTCGTCCTTTTCTTTTTTCACAGCCTGCTTTTCGATCTCAAGCTGCCTTATCTTTCTCTCAGTGTCATCGAGTTCCGAAGGCATGCTGTCGATCTCTATCCTGAGTTTTGAAGCGGCTTCGTCGATGAGGTCGATGGCTTTGTCTGGAAGGAAGCGGTCTGTTATGTAGCGGTGCGAGAGCACTGCGGCTGCGATTATGGCAGCATCCTGGATGCGGACGCCGTGATGCACCTCGTATTTTTCCTTGAGACCACGCAGGATGGATATGGTCTCATCTACCGTGGGTTCTCCAACAAGCACGGGCTGGAACCGCCGCTCAAGCGCCGGGTCTTTTTCGATGTATTTGCGGTATTCATTAAGCGTCGTTGCTCCCACGCAGCGCAGGTCTCCCCGTGCAAGCGCGGGCTTCAGGAGATTTGAGGCATCCATAGCGCCTTCTGCCGCCCCTGCACCCACGACCGTATGAAGCTCATCAATGAATAGAATTACCTTACCTTCCGAATCCTGTACTTCTTTTATTACAGCCTTGAGACGCTCCTCGAATTCGCCCCTGAATTTGGTTCCTGCCACGAGTGCGCCCATGTCAAGTGCCACTACTTTTTTGTCCTTGATAGGTTCAGGCACGTCTCCCATGAATATGCGAAGCGCCAGACCTTCTGCGATTGCAGTTTTGCCCACGCCGGGCTCACCTATGAGGACTGGGTTGTTCTTGGTGCGCCGCGATAGAACCTGAAGAACTCTTCGTATCTCGTTGTCCCTGCCTATTACGGGGTCGAGTTTTCCACGGGAAGCGAGTTCTGTGAGGTCGCGTCCGTATTTTTTGAGGGCTTCATATTTCGCCTCCGGGTTCTGGTCAGTGACGCGGGATGAGCCTCTTACTTCTTTCAGTGCTTTCATGAGAGCGTCCTTTGATGCGCCGTTCTCTTTCAGGATGCGCCCCGAGATGCCGTTTTTCTCATCCGCGATTGCAAGAAGAAGATGTTCTGAACTCAGGTACTCATCTTTGAGTTTTTTCATTTCTTCAAAAGCCGCATCTGCGACATTATTCAATCTCTGGGAAACGTAAACCTGCCCAGCTCCTGCCCCTTCCACACGCGGGAGTTTTTCTATTTCCTCAACAAGTGCTGATGTTATTCCTGCTGTGTTCGCGCCGAGTTTCTGGAGAAGCTGGAGTGTCAAGCCTTCACTCTGGTTGATTAGTGCGAGGAGCAAATGCTCTACCTCGATCTGCTGCTGGCTCCTGTCAAGTGCTATGGTCTGTGCTTCCTGGAATGCTTCCTCGGCTTTGATTGTGAAACGGTCGAATCGGATCGGCATGTATGGTATCTCCCTGTGGTTTTAATTGGCGGGGGAGGGATTTAAAAGGTTGCTTTTGGGACTACATGGTAAGGTAAACATGTGCAATAACTGACCCCGGAACTAAAATTTTACTTTAACTCTGGATTCCGGATTAAGAATGAGTAGAAATTGAGAGGCTTCCAGGGATCGTTCAGACCTGAAAGGGAATAGATAGGGATAAAAATAGACTCGTAATTAAGCCAACCAATATCGCAATAGCAAAACTAAGTAGAGTTCCTATCAAAACATACTCTCCCACATTTCGTGATTCGCTGAACCTGAAAATTGATTTAGCTGCCACTAAAAAACCTATTGCCTGATATTGTTTTAGTAGAACAAAAGTAAGAATTAAGAAGCGTTCTAACAAGCCAATCCATTGTCCTGCCTTATCTAAGCTTTTATCCTTGTCAGCCATTTCTTTTTTGGAAAAATCCTTTCTCCATTTTTCTGTTATTTTACTGATCAACACACTGCTTGGATAAGTTATTATCAGATAAGCTGCTGCTATAACCCATATTTTTAATCCTGGCAGAAAGATTTGCTTTAAGACATCAAAATCATCTGATTTTGGATTAACAATCAATATCCAGATGACAAGAAGAATAATGAAATGTGCAAGCTGATCTGTTAAGAAGGATTGGATATTATTTTCATACTTTTTTTCATACATTGTTTTTATACCATCGATCAAAATGTGTGTGATGGCGACAACAATAGGAATCCAGATGTAATCCCACAATCCGGAGAAAAAATATGCAAGGATCCCAGCAATTAGCCCGTGTAAATAGAGATGTTTTGATTTCCAACCATCCTTAAACCTCAGGTTTACCCATGAATCACTTTGAAATACAAAATCACAAAGTAAATGTGCAATTATTAAACGGATGAGTAATGATATTTCTATTTGTGTAATCATTATAAGTCCCCTGCCTTATTTTGCGGATTATAAGGTTCTAACCTTGTATTGACCTCTCTAACCTTGCCTTGAATGATCATTTTAAAACGGTCTAAAAATGCCTGAACAGCCCAGTAGCCACCTGTTTTTAAACGCTGAGATAATGCTGGCTGGCTTATACTCAGGATTTTAGCGATCCATTCCTGTGTTTGTTTTAAACGCTGAAATTCTTGCTGCTGGGCTGGATTGTGTGCCATGATGTTCGAAAAGATGAATTCTGGGTTCTGAATTTGGTATAATATTGCTTCAGCTTGTTCCTTGGTCAATCGTTGAATTAGCGCATCAAGCAGGGCACATTCTGTTCGTATTTCTTCATTTATTTCAGTCCAGGGTGTCCTTATTACTAAATTTTGTTCGCCTTTTTTCATTTTGTCAAGTTCCGGACCTGAATTTCTAAAAGCTTCACCGTCACCCTCTCCCGCTTTGTCCCGGGGCAAATAATCAATCATTCCTATCCCAATGGCAATCCTGGCATCAAGACGTGTTTTTTTTCCCTTGAACTTTGATAGTAAACTGGAACGAATATTTAAAGCAGCATTCAGAGCTTCGTCAGGTCTGGATAATACTCCCTGAAAGCTATCGCCTCTAAAAACCACAAACTGTGATTCAATAACATCAGGTGAGATTATTTTGAATGAATCTTTTAGAATTGTTAAAATTTCTTCCCGTTCTTTTATTTTAAATCTGGAAGAACCAATTAAATCGCCAGTTAGAACCGCATATATTTTTCCAGTTTCCATAATGACACCATTTGCCAATAATATAAGGCTATAACCTTATATGTTACTTTATAAGGCTATATACTTATATTAACCTTCCGAATGCATTTTTATTGTCAGACTGTTTCATTATGGGTTTATGCAACTTATTGGACCCCTTATTTCGAGAATACAACAAACTTTTAGAAGAACATAGGGATAACTAAATTATTTTAAAATTATCTCGCCGCTACCTTCAACTTCCTGACCCTCTCCGCCACCCTGTCAAAGAACAGCTTTTCAGTATCAAGAGGTCCTGGATGAGCCTCAGGATGGTACTGCACGCACATGATCTCAAGGTCTTTGTGCTCAAGCCCTTCTACCGTCCCGTCATTCGTATTAAGCTGGGTCACAGATACCTCTTTCTTATCAAGGCTGTTCTCATCAACTGCATAACCGTGGTTCTGCGACGTGATGTGGACGATATTTCTGTTCAGATCCTTGACCGGCTGGTTGGCTCCGCGGTGCCCGAACTTCATTTTGTACGTCTCACCGCCCAGAGCCAGCGAGATTATCTGGTGCCCCAGACAGATTCCGAAAATGGGAAGCTCTCCCGCAAGCTCTTTCACAACAGAGATGCCGTTCTTTGCCTGCTGCGGGTCACCTGGACCGTTTGAGAGAAGCAGCG
>CABMHZ010000014.1 GCA_902386115.1 uncultured archaeon
AAACATCCGCTCCAGGTCTCAGTAACGTCTTTTGTTGACCCGGAAAAGCTGCACCAGACCTATTATGATGTCGGAGAGGATATGAAATTCTCTTTACTCGTGCATCTTCTGAAACATGAGTCCTCAAACCTTGTAATGGTTTTCTGCAATACCAAAAGAAATACGGACAAAGTTGCAAAGAACCTGAGATTCGCAAATATTGATGCAATGGCTATTCATGGCGGATTGCCACAGGGCAAGCGGAACACTGTTATGGAGAAGTTCCATTCAGGCAAAGCCTGCGTGCTGGTATGCACAGACGTGGCGGCAAGGGGACTCGATATCCAGGACGTTTCCCATGTCTACAATTACGATATTCCCAGGGAGAGCAAGCAGTACATCCACAGGATAGGAAGGACTGCAAGGGCAGGAGCAGAAGGTAAGGCGATAAATATCCTTTCCAGCAAGGATTATGATAATTTTTCACAGGTCCTGAAAGAAAATAATGTGGAGATAACGGAAGAGGTTTTACCTGTTATCCAGAAGGTCGCCTCAAGAATGCCTGAAGGAAGAATGAACAAGCCCGGTGATAGAAGGATGAACAAGCCTATCAGAAGAGGGCAGCGAAATAAAAGACGCCAGTTACGTTAGTTTTCGTCAGGCAATCGTTCAGATAATTAATTCTGGACGATCTCATCCATCACGATATTCCCGCATCCCCTTTCACCCAGGGCGCTCTCGAATTCCTGCGGCGTAAGCACCGGCGCATGGAACCTCCCCGCATCGTCGATAGTGATCCTCGGGCAGGCAGTGTTCACATAAGCATCAGCCTTGAATGCCAGTAACTGTTCGGGGGTAACAAGGTCCATCTCGATGATAAAGCTCTTCTTCCCATGCTTTTGTGCAAGAGCTTTAAGTTCCAGTGCAAGCTCCATCCTTTTCTGACCGCTCTTCGTAGAAACGATGATCCCAAAAACGTTTGCTTCCATAGCCTTTGCGATATATCCTCCGCGTTTTCGCAGGAACTTTTCCGGAGCAACTTCAACTGCCTGGTTAAGATATGGGTCGGCGGCAATTACTCTCTTCCCCGTGGCGATAGCAGCCCCAATAGGATGGAAAAAACCGCTTCCGATATACAGGATTTCATCACAATCTACACGCGCAGCGCTAAAATTGCATCCGAGCACCTGACCTGGATAAGCGACTCTCTTATCTCCTTTTCCAACAACACATTCTTTCCCATGTTCTTTTAGAACCGCGCAGGCTTCATCCAGTTTATGAACGTGCTGTACCGTGGTAATCAATCCTATTCTTCCTGTTTTCAGGAGCGGGATCGCTTTCCTGACCGCTGTAACGATATCAACGTTCG
This sequence comes from uncultured archaeon, assembly GCA_902386115.1. GTDB lineage: Archaea > Halobacteriota > Methanosarcinia > Methanosarcinales > Methanoperedenaceae > Methanoperedens. Next base: position 1,349 of record CABMHZ010000014.1, read on the forward strand.
AGCGCGCTTCGATAAAGACCACGTTATCGTGTTTTCCCATCCCCGCATGTCCGAAATGAAACAGTACATCGACACTGCCCGCAACAACGGTATCGACATCGCAGGCTCCGAAGCATGGATTTCCGGAGATAACAACGTCAGCCCCTGTCTTTTCTTCAATCTCCCTGGCGATACCGGGAGCCCGCCTCTTTAATCCTTCGGGGAACTGGAGACCGACCTTTTTGCAGTTCCTTTCTTTTATGATCCTTATTACGCGTTCCACATCAAGATCGAATTGCCCCATTACAGTTTCCTCGCTATGACATAAGCCTCTTTTTTTTCAGGCTCAAGCACATCAATTATCCCAAGACCAAGGGAAGGGAGTTTCGTCAGGATCGGTTCAATTTCCCTTTTTTTCGGCAGTTTCATCACCTGCATGAGAAACCCCCCGCGTTTCAATGCAGGAAGCGCGTTCTCAAGGGCTTTTATGGAGGATAAGGGATCCGCAGTGATATCCATGAGCAGGACATCAAATGTTTCCTTCTCAAATTCCATTGTGAACACATCACCGAACTCTACCGTGACATTGGGGTGTTCATGTGCGATCTTTCCAAGCTCGGTACGAAACTCGCGGCTGAACTCGATCCCGTGCACGAGGGATGCGATCTCGGAGGCGAACAACAGGAAACCCCCTGCGCTTGAACCTATATCCAGGACGCTATCACCATTTTTGATAATGCCGGTCTTTTCCTGTATCTCCTTGAGTTTCCAGTATCCACCGGGCTTATCCATGTCCCCGGTTACTTCGATGCTGTCTGAATACGCAACATCATAAGAAGGTTTCATGATAACCGTGCCGTTTACCGTCACGTGCCCGTCCGTGACAGCCCTTTTTGCACGCCCGCGGGAGCCGAGATTTCCTATCTCGACGAGGTAAGAGTCAAGTCTCATGGAACACCAGGATATCCTTATCTCATGTTTGTCGCTTTTGCCTTGTAATTAGCATACGGAGGTCTAATTTAATTCCAGCCTTTCTCCTGTCACCATGAAAACCACGTTCTCGCACAGGTTCGTTATATGGTCACCTATCCTCTCAAGATACCGTGCCACAAAAGTCAGATGCTGGGCGCCTGTGATCTTTTTTGGATCCTCGATCATATATGATATTAGTTCCCTTCTTACCTGGTCAAAGAGCATATCGATCTCGTCGTCCCTTTTTGCAACAGCCTTTGCAAGCTCAACGTCCTTATTTTCAAAAGCGCTCATGGTGCTTGCCAGCATCTGCTGGCAGATCTCTGACATTCTCGGTATGTCTATAAGAGGCTTTACGGGAGGCACATTAGCTGTCATTTTCGTAATAACCGCTATTTCCAGGGCAAGATCACCCATCCTTTCAAGATCTATGGACATCTTTAATACTGAGATTATAAGCCTCAGATCCCTTGCCATGGGCTGCTGGAGCGCAAGAAGGCGCATACAGTTCTCCTCGATGTTATGATCAAGGGCATCGATCTCATTATCCATATCAATGACCTTCTGAGCTATCTCAGCATCTCGATTTTTAAGAGATTGTACAGCATCCCCAATAGTTTTCCCTACAAGGTTTCCCATCTTGACAATATCTTCCCTCAATTTATGAAGATCCTTGTGATACGCTTCCCGGACCATATTAACCAAACCTCCCGATTATGTAATCTTCAGTACTTTTCTCCTTTGGCTTCTTAAATATCTGATCTGTTTCTCCAAACTCTATCAGCTTTCCATAAAGAAAGAAAGCTGTATAATCACTTACTCTTGCTGCCTGCTGCATATTATGCGTTACTATGACAAGGGTATATTTCTCCTTTAGCTCTAACATCAGATCTTCTATCTTGCTCGTTGATATGGGATCCAGGGCTGAGCATGGTTCATCAAATAGTATAATTTCCGGCTCAACAGCCAGTGCCCTTGCTATGCAGAGTCTCTGCTGCTGACCGCCTGATAAACTCACGCCCGATTTACTGAGGTCATTCTTAACCTCATCCCAGAGAGCAGCTTTTTTTAAGCTCTCCTCAGCGGTGTTATCAAGGATCTTTTTATCTTTCACTCCACTGAGTTTCAATCCTGCCACAACATTATCGCGTATGGACATTGTCGGGAACGGATTGGGCTTCTGGAATACCATCCCTATGCGTCTCCTGATATCCACGGGGTCGATGTCGCTATCGTAGATATCCTTATCATCGATCAGTACTTTCCCTGAAGCCTTTGCTTTTGGTACGACTTCATGCATCCTGTTCAGGCATCTTATGAACGTGGATTTTCCGCATCCTGACGGTCCAATGATGGCTGTTATCCCGTTTTTTTCTATTCCAATATCGATATTATGCAATACCTGTTTAGCTCCAAACCATGCATTGAGATTTTCGACTGTGATCTTATTCTCCATTTAAACTCCTTTTTTACACACTATATTTTTTTCTTGTAACGAACCTTACTCCGATATTTAATATAAGGATCAGTACGATAAGGACAAGAGCCCCTCCCCACGCTTTAGCATGCCAGTCAGGAAAGGGCGTTATTGCATATGTATAGATCTGCACCGGCATGGTGGATATCGGTTTATCCAAACCGTTAGCCCAGAACATATTGCCAAAAGAAGTGAAAAGGAGAGGCGCGGTCTCACCCGATATCCTTGCAATGGAAAGCAAAGCACCTGTGATTATGCCGCTTCTTGCCGTGCTTATAACGATGTATAGAGTGGTTTTCCACTTTGGTATTCCCAGCGCCAGGGAAGCTTCTTTAATTGAACCGGGAACAAGCCTGAGTGATTCCTCGGTAGTCCTTGTAACAATCGGTATCATCAAAACCGATAGCGCTACCCCGCCTGCGATCGCTGAAAAACTTCCGAAATACAGGACTATGAACGTATAACCGAACATCCCTGCCACTATCGATGGCGTACCCGTCAGGACATCAGCCACAAAACTTACTGTACGACCAAACCTGTTCTCACCATATTCTGAAAGATATACACCGGCGAGGATGCCCACAGGAAGCCCGATCAGGCAGGCGATCCCAACAACTATGAACGTCCCCTCGATAGCGTTCCCAAGCCCGCCTCCGGCTTCACCGACCGGTCTGGGGATTTGTGTAAGAAAATCCAGGTTTATTGCTGATATCCCATTGACGGTTACCGTGTAAAGGATACTCAGCAACGGGATTATGGCAATTGCAACGCAGGCTGCTGTAAGGAACGACATGACCCTGTCTATTATTTTTCTTTTATTCCATTTCACGTCGCTCCACCGCCTTCGACTTTAAGCAGCTTCCACACTAAAATCCTGGCTGCAATATTGATCATGAAAGATATCACCAGTAGCAAGAACCCGATCTCAATAAGGGATGAGATGTAAAGCTTTGAGGTGGCTTCTACGAACTCATTTGCAATAACCGAAGCCATAGTGTATGATGGTGAGAAAAGTGACTCCGATATCCTGGGACTGTTCCCGATGACCATGGTCACTGCCATTGTTTCGCCGATGGCACGCCCAAAACCAAGTATTACAGCCCCGAATATTCCTGATCTGGCATAGGGAAGAACTGCGATCCGTGTGGTCTCCCAGCCTGTGGCTCCAAGAGCCAGGGCTGCCTCACGCTGGTGCGTGGGCACTGTCATAATGACTTCCCTGGATACAGAGGAAGTTATCGGGATAATCATGATCGCAAGTATCACACCTCCGGTAAGCATGGATAATCCGTACATCGGTCCCTGGAATAGAGGAAGGAAACCAAGATATGTTGAAAGAGGCGGAGCAAGATAGTCACGGATGAACGGGGCGAGAATGAATATTCCCCAGAGCCCGATAATGACGCTTGGAACTGCTGCAAGCAATTCTATAGTAAAAGATAATGGCGTCCTCAGCTTTTCCGGGGCGAGTTCTGAAAGAAATATCGCTATCCCGAGACTGAAAGGTACAGCTATTATAAGGGCAAGGAATGATGAAACAAGTGTCCCGAAGATAAAAGGCAGGGCGCCAAATACTTCACTGACCGGGTTCCAGGTTGATGCGGTCAAAAAACCCGGACCAAAGGTATCTCTCGAAAGTCCTGATCCGATAAAAAGTTCCCTGAACAGTAAAAATGCCAGGATTATTATACTCAGGGCAAAGAAACCGACAACAGCTTCAAAAATAAAATCACCGGAGAACTTGCTCCGGCTGCTACGGAAAAAAGACAAAATTATTCGATCCATCTAAATCAATGGTTGTCCGTTGTAATTCATAAGCTTTATGGTTTTTTCATCCAGGCTTACGACTGCATCCGGCAACGGCACGTACTGGAGACCGGAGGAATAGCTCTGCCCGTCGTGTATGACCCACCAGAGGAATTGAGCCAGTGCTTTGCCCTTTGTCATATCTGTCTGGTCTTTGTAGACAAGCAGATATGTAAAGCTGCTTATAGGATACGAATTGTCTCCCGGTGCATTTACTATGCTTATGGATGACCAGCTTGCATCGCCTGCGGGTAGCGTTTGCGCAGCCCCGGCAACGGCGTTTGCAGTTGTTTCAAGCGTGGGTTCGATGAATTTCCCTGCCTTGTTCATGATATACGCGTATGAGATGTTACCCTGGATCTTGGCATATATAAGTTCAACATATCCTATAGAATAGGGGTTCTGTTTTAAGAGACCTGCAACACCTTCGTTACCTTTCCCGCCAAGACCGGCAGGCCAGCTGACCGAAGAACCCTTTCCAACATTTGATTTCCAGTCAGGGCTTACTGCTGAAAGATAATCCGTGAAGACGAAGCTTGTGCCGCTTCCATCGCTCCTGTGCGCCACGATTATATCTTTTGCCGGGAACTGGATACCCGGATTAAGTGAAACTATCCTGGGGTCGTTCCATTTTGTGATTTTCCCGAGGTAAATATCAGCAATTACGTCGCCGCTCAATTTCACTCCCTTATCTATGCCGGGAAGGTTATATGCTACGACCACTGCGCCTATGGTTTCGGGTATTTGCAGGATTCCCGTAAGATTTTTATATACCTGCTCCGAGAGAGGCGCATCACTTGCGCCAAAATTTACTGTTTTTGCAGTTATCTGCTGTATTCCTGCACCGCTTCCAACACTCTGGTAATTGATCTGGATATTCGGATTTATTTTACCGTATTCCGAACTCCATTTGGATATCAGGGGATATGGGAATGTTGCACCTGCACCGTTTAAGGTTAAGGTTGCCGGGGTATTCGCGGGCTGCACGGTTGCAGTCGGTTGTACTGGTGGATTAACACATCCAGCTACCAGCACGCCTACCAGAACCAGAATTAGTATTGTCTTTAATCGATTCATTTTATTTTTTCACCATCATGAATTCTGAACCAAATAATATATAGCTTCTCCCAAGAATCTATATATACTATATAAAATCAGTAAATTTGTAATTCAAGAAATGAGAGATGATGTGACATACAGGCTTTATTGAATGCATGCGATAGCAGATTCAATAGAATACATTTTTGTGTGTGGCGTTAAACCATACTTTAAATCGCAAAATTCCCTGATTTGTACAAGGCTTTCAAGGGTATTTTCTTTCGATGAGTTTTTAAGTTCCAGGATCAGGTTTCTTGGATTTATTTTTAATATGTTTTTGAAAACTTCCCTGAAGTTTATTTTTCCAAACCCAAGTGGGAGGTGGCGGTCTCCGAACATTGCTTCTTCAGACTCCAGAATGCCAAAGTTATCATGAAGATGCATTTGATGTATGCAGCCACCCAATTCAAAATAATCTTCCATAGAGAATCCATAGGCATTGGAGGCAATAAACGCATGACCAATATCCAGGTTTATCTTTAAACGCTCCGAACCCACAATTTCAATTATATGGAAAATTTCCCCGGGAAACACACCAACTTTATTTCCACCCTTCCTGTCAAACAGGTTCTCCAGGAGGAGGGTGACGCCGTAATCTTCAGCCAGCGCACTTATACGAATTAAATTAAGAATATTCAGGTTAAGACATTTTCTTCCTCCATCCTGGCTGCCCGGGTGAACGACTATATAACCCGCCTCTATTTTTGCAGCGACCCTGGCGACTTTTTCCATAATAGTTAAATTTTTTTCATAATTATTTGAAAAATCTATCTTTATTCTATCGATCCTGGAGTCAATATGCGGGGCATGGATAGTAAATTCAGTGCCAAAAGATGAGGCGAGATATTTAGCCTTCGACAGGAGTTCTTTCTCTTTTTGTTCATCTAAGAAATCCATCCTGTCAAGACCGAGTTCGATAATTTCCACTTCACCCGGATCTATGGCTCCTCCAAAATCTATTATCTGAGGAGAGTTTATTCCAATTTTTGTTTTCATATATGATAGCTTCACGCTATATATGATATATTTTATCTCAATAATCTATATATTCTAAATAAAATCAGTAAAAATTAGATTTCCTATCAAAGAACTGCAATCATTCTCAAACCTTTCAAGCCTTTTCCGGTGAGTACCTGACAGCCATTACCCTGATCACTCCAAGCACCAGGAGGAGGGCTGAGAGGGCGAAAATAATCTCAAACCCTAATGTTTTGGAATAAAGCCCGACCGTAACCTCTCGCATGGCTATTAAGATCGTGACATCTGTTATGTCCGTGAGTTTGATCCTTTCGAGTCTGGAATAGTCGGCAAATGTCTTGAAAAACTCAAATACAATAAAAAGCGTCAGGACATTGGTAACTATCCTATTAAAACCGCCTTCGAGTGAATCTATAGCAATAGTGGGGATATCGAGTAATATCCGAAGCGTTCCTGCGATGAGAACCAATAAAAGTACATACAGGACGATGGTAACAATGGAATCAGTAATTTTTTTGAAAATTTTTGGATGGTCTATCACCTGACCACCATCCAGACTGCAAGTAAGAGAAGAATTATTATCAGAAAAATTTCAATCTTATTCAGGTTCATTTCAGCTCAAGATGTCCTGGATCAATTCCCACCATACCGTTTCATCAAAAAGTAACAAGTTTACAAATTCTTCTCTTTTTTCGCAGATAAATAACAGGATATCGAGCGGATTCATAATTTCATCTCACCTTACTTGGAGGCAAATCCGCCGCGCAGGAACAGATATAATTCTTTGTCTTCATTACTCATGTCCTGAAATTCCTCTTTAGGTGGATAATATGCACCTGATGACATTTTGTTCAATATTTTCTTCATTTCTTTCATTTCTATCACATATTGTTATCTCACTCAAGAACTTATATATTTTATCACAATAATCTCTATATACTATGAAAAATCAGTATTTTTCTTTTTTTCCATCATTTAAAGATGTTTTAATGCGAGCTTACCGTTATTCAAATCAATTCCTGAAACTCGTGCACTCGTTCCATTTTCTTTTACCTTTGACATTCAGGATGATTTCCCCCGATACACCGAAAAAATACGATAGCTGTAAACCGATATACAGTCCTCCACCAATCAATCCAAGCGCTTTTGTCTTTTTTGTGGTTTTATCTATTGCGCAATACAATATGTCCTGGCTTTTCTCTCCTTTCATGGAATTATATATCAGTCAGATGCTTTCCACTCCTATATCCCTCCTCCATGACATCCATTCCGACAGGGGAGTTTTACATCCTCCAAAGGACGTTTTCCTTTTTAGTATGGATCTGCG
>CABMHZ010000015.1 GCA_902386115.1 uncultured archaeon
GGAATTCCCCGACAGGACAGGCTTTTCCCGCCTCGTTTCCAATAACGCACTCTTTGACATCGTGGTCAGCGCAGGTTTTCTTTGACTTACAGCGAAGCTCTATTGCCGAGAGCATGGAGAAAACCCCGAGTACCAATCCGATAGGACAGATATAACGGCAAAAGCTTCGTTTTTCATATACTACCGCCATCACCACAGCCAGCCCTGTGAAGAACAGGAGAAGATAGGCAGTGTTGGGAGGGTTGCGTGTGAACATGAAAAGATGGCGCTCGCCGGCGAAAATTAACAGGAAGAGTATAACCGCTATCCAGAGATTTCTGTACTTTTCAGGATATTTCCGCTTAAAGCTGAACACGGACTGCGTCCAGTCGCCGACTGCTCCGATAGGGCATGCGAAGCACCAGAACCTGGCGAAAATGATTATAGTGAAAATAAGGAGGGGGTGCCAGATATCCCATATCATTGTTGTGGCAAAGGGGATGCCGCCGTGGAAGCGAAGGTCTGGCTCACTTGAAAGACCGTAATAAAGGATAATGAGAAGAACTGCAAAGAAAACAAGATTTACCGCGGGCTTGAAGAACCTGTTCCTGACAAGGTTATTAAAAAAATAAACATCCAGCAGATCGGCTTTTTCGCTGTTGGTCTTATTCTCGTGCTCGTTTTTTTTCATATTGCCTCAGAAAAGTAAGGGGATATAAGGCAAAAGCGCTTTCTGGATGATTTTATCAATCCCGAAAAGCATCATAAGCCCCACAAGTATCAGAATGAGCCCTGAAAGCCTCTTGAAGAAATGACCCCGCTGCACGAACCATTTGACATTTCCTGATATCTTTTTCCCGGAATAGGCTATTATGAGCATTGGAATGGAAACGCCTATGGAATATGCAACAAGAAGTAGAGCGCTGTATAACAGGTCTGCCCCTCCTGAACTCACCTGAACGAATGCGAAAACTGCCCCGAGGATAGGTCCTACGCATGGTATCCAGAGTACCCCAAGGGACATACCGAGGAAAAGACCGCTTGTAATTCCTCCACTGGGGGCTTTCGATGCAACTTTTCCAAGAAATGACATTCGCTCCCTGGCAAAGTTCACTATCGAGCTTGAAATTCCCGTGTATGCCTGGTTCACGTCATCGTCAAAAAGGATCGCTCCCATAAAAATGATGAAAAATATCGAGAACCATCGCAGGTAATCTGCAAAAAAACCGAAAGAAGCTACGGCGTTTATGAGAATCCCCATTAAAGTAAAAGTAATTGACATTCCCGTAACAATAGCCACCGGGCGAAACCTGCTACCCACAGAACCGGAAAGCACAGCAGGCAGTATGGGAAGAACGCAGGGCGTGATAACAGTGGCAAGTCCTGCGATGAAAACCCATAATATTGACGGCGCTGCTGGCATTAATCATTGTCCTTATATTTCAATTCCGTAATTTTGTCTGGCTTCAGATATGACGCTATTCAGGTTCGAGGTCATTCTTATAATTAATGTTTTGTTCTCCATTAAAACGTCATATGACCTGAAGCCGCGACCGGAGCTTGAGTTCTTGAGTTCGTTGTAAGTTGCAAGAGGCGCCGCCTGACCATCTTTAATACTGAATGCTATTTCTCCTTTAACATCGTTCCCTGACTTAACAAGACCGATGTAGCTTGCATCAGCGAAAGAAGGTGCACTGGTGTTTATCTTTGCAAACCCTGCGTTCTCATCGTCCACTTTGTCAAGAATGGATCTATATTGGTTATATGCGGTTGCATTTCCCGGTTCTCTAAATAAAGCCAGTACACTATCTGTCCTGTCTTTCGTGCTATAAATGAATGGTCTTGTATACAGGATATTATCTGCATAGTTCCCTGCATTTGATTTCACACCTGTGAGGTTTTTTCCGATATCATGGAGTTCCACAAAACTGCCGTCCGGGTATTCCGAATTCAGCATCCCTATTATCTGGCTCCCATAAAAATCCGTTTCCTCCGTTTTACCCGTTTCTATGCCTGTTCCCTGTTTCAGGTTGACAAAATATGCCCATGATATCCCTGCTGGTATGAATTTCAAACCATCGCTCATGGATCTGAAGTTTTGGGGAAGTGAGAGGGATGACAGGTCTGGTAGCGTGGCGGTTGTTACTGGTATTGACGCTGTTGTTGGCGATGCTGCAAGTTTCCCGGTGAGTATGGGTTTGTAATTATCACTTACCTCCGGTGTATTTGATTTTCCGGTAGGATACCTGGCGCCGTATTCCTTGTCTATCAATGCCCTTGCTTCCTTGAGCGTCTTGCCTTCTGCAAGGTAGCTCTGGACTTTCATGGTTTCACCGATGCACACATCGCAGTACCTGGCATGTTCGTCATATGACCAGTCATCTTTTATGAAGCAATCCCGCAGGAACCTGTGTCCAGAGTGACCCCCGCATCCGCAGTAGCATGGTATCTGTTCGAGAACATCAGGATGTTTGGTTGCATATGTGTAAGCGTTAAGCGCCAGGGCATCAGTATAAACGTAATCCGGGAATTTTATGTCCGTGTTCTGTTTATTTTGTGTGGTGCCAATGCATCCCAGGGCTACGATGAATAACGTTATTGCGCCTATCATCAGGATTTTATTCCTGTTATTTTTTATTAATTTCAAATACTTTTCAGATCTCATTTTTCTGCCCTCTTGTTAAAAGTACGATCTCATTAATGGTATTAAGGAACGTCTGGTTGTCAACGTATCCGGGCAGCCTGTTTATCTCGGTTCCGTTAGGATAAAGGAAGATTTCATGGGGAGTGCCGCGTACACCGTATAATCTTGTAATATTCCTCTGTTTGTAGACGTCGATCGTGACGATCGTAAAGTTATTTTGGAGTATCCCGACAATAGTTTTGTTTGTGAAAGACTCCTCTTCGAACTTCTTGCACCAGCCGCATGTATCTGACCGGAAATATACGAATACAGGCTGACCTGTGGAGTTGGTGAAGCTGGTTGTGGCATTCGAAAAAGAATCGGATGGGGAATGTGCAAAAACTGCGCTAGTCGAGTTGGCTTTATCAAGAGCAGCGGTGAGATTTGTGTAGAATTTCAGGTCTTGTATTTGCATTTTCTGCATGTCTGTGACAAAAGTGTCAAGGCATCCTGAGAACAATACGCTAAATATAAGTAATACGGGTATCCATTTCTTAAGGTTCATTGACTTTACAATAGGTGTAAAGTAATATAAGGATTGCGGTTGTAATCGAATAATGGAAAATTACTGTTCTTGCATTGTTTATGCAAAAACCAGTTTAGAAAATTTCGCCGGAAACATCAAGTCCTCTTCACAAGGATGACAAAAATATTCCCTTCCTGTTTTACGGATAGCAGCTTATTCCCGGATTTTTTCGCCCAAGAATCGATATTTTGCGGCGCAACCGGGTCATCCGCTGTGATCTCAAGTATCTCGCCGCTTTTTAGCGATTCGACTTTTTTCTTTGTCAGGATAAGGGGGTACGGGCAGCATTCGCCGCGTACGTCCAGCCTTTCATCGGGGATTATATCTGCCATCAGAATACCAGGTTTACGTCTGCCTCAAGTATCTTGTCTGTCAGTTCGTCAAGCGATATTTTCTTTATCCCCGGGATTATCTCGCTATCGCTTATGCTGCGTTTCTCAATGTCGCTGTCAAGCGCGAAGAAACTCACGGATTCGATGTTCTTTGTTATTTCGGCTTCCACAGAAGGTACGTCCTTGAACCAAACCGCAGCGTCACCGTAACCTGTTTTTTGTCCTTTTACAATGGAATGCACGCCGCCGCTCACGAATATCAGCGAAGGTTCGTTCCCGGCTGCGAACTGGGAAGATCCCAGCGGTATGGCTGAAAATGCGTCCTCTTTCCCGTACGGGGGCTGCGTCACTATTATGTTCACTTTCTTGCTCATGGTTTCACCCTATCAGTATGGTCTTGTCTGATTCTGCAGTCCATTCTGCCAGGTCATACAACCCGCCGATTATTAC
>CABMHZ010000016.1 GCA_902386115.1 uncultured archaeon
CCATTTGTTCCTGAAGCGTCTGTACCGCTGATGATGTAGCCAGCCCCATCGAAAATAACATCATTTGCTTTAATATAAATGCAGTTTGAAGCTTTACTGTTTAATATGTTCTTCGAAAGAATATATGTACCAGATGCCGAAATTGTTGTGCAGGTATCAATGTATTGCGCTCCAAGCGCTGCGGGGATCAATGCTCCTCCAAGTGCAATAATAAACAAAAATGTGCAGAGTAAAGTGACTGCATTTTTCTTCATTTTTCGATTCATACTAATCAGTTTCCCTTTTTGTTACAAAATGGTTAAGAAATCAGGAAATATTTAAATCTTGTTAATTATCATGGTAATAATTACATACATGTACATGATTAATAAGATTTATAATTGAACTCTAACATATAAATAAGATATGATGAAAATATATAACACTCAAATTTCGGGTTTTGCGCCAAAAAATGAGATGCCCGGGAAAAAATTATGAAGATTTCATCTTTCGGATCAGGTCTTTATATGTTTGAAATACAGGCGTTCGATCGTTATTGTTTAAATCTTTCAAAAACACATTGGAATCATCAGTATATGCAACAAATTTTCCTGTATAAAAAGGAACAACAACTTTCATATTGTGTCTGATTGCATAATCTGATATTACCTGAATCCATTTGGCATCGACAGGCTCCATGAACGTTTGTACAGCCATTTTCTGTTTCTCCGCTGAACCAGAGAATTCTGTTACCCATGTTTCCGTGATCCAGGTTTCTTTTCCTTTCGAATTCGCTAAATCGATAGTTTTGCCTACTACATCACCTTTGCCAAGATAGCTGGTCAAATCAGGATCAAGTCCAGGCATACCATAGATGTTAAATCCAATTATATCCAAAGCATCAAGACCTGAAGCTAATTGAAGGAAATTTAGTTCAAGTTTATGCCCTCCAACAGCAGTTTTTGTGTCAGGACTTACCTTCTTTGATAATTCAGCGGTTTTCTTGACCAACTGTATCCAATTTTCATCGCTTGCATTAAACCCATGCCTTTTTTCCATTGTTGTCGGCTCTATTACTATACCATAATAATCAGGTTTTATCACAGCTATTATATTATTAGTATAATCGGTCAATTGTTTATCATAATCGCTAAAGCTCATTTTCACATCGTCAAAACGTGCGCCGATGAAAAGTTTCTTACCATCAGTTCGTATTCTATTTATAAGAGCATCGTATCTTTGCTTTTGTGAAAAATAAGAATTAGGACGGATATACAGCACAATAATTCCGGAATCTGTCTGTTCGAGCACATCCAGGAATTTCATATCTATTTCTGCATTTGTTTTGGCAAACTGATCATCGCTTGCGAAAACATCGAATGCTGCCAACTGCACTTTCTCATTTGGGGAAGGTTTCCAATCAACCAGTTTTTCATCAAGCCACGTATTTATCTTTATATAATCTGCCCGATATTCAGCAGGTACCTGTTCCGGCGGTATCGTTTGTATAGTTACCTCCGGCTGGGCAACTGTAGTGGTCGGCTTGACCACTGCGACGGTCGGCTGGGGGGTCTTTTGCTGTCCATTGTTTGAATTCCCGGGCTTAACACACCCGCTGGCGAAAAGTATCAAAATTATTACAAGTATGCTTACCAAAACATATTTTTTCATAAAACCTACCTTTCTCTGAGTATTCTCTTACTTATTTATATATGTAATTCCTTTGTCCGGACAGCACATTTATGCTTCACTATATTTAAGTATCATAAAGATGTAGTACCTCGGCTGGTGCATGAATGGAATATGATGTTTTAGCTAACTGGGAAATAAACAAATTATGCAATTTTAGGTGTAAATATTGTTTTAATCCGGATGAGATAAAACAAAATCCCGAATTCAGGGGGCACGAATTAACGAAAATAATTGACGGATTTAATAATTTAGGGCCTGTCTTTTTGATACATATGAGCGGCGGTGAGCCATTCTTACATCCGGATTTCGTGGAATTATGTACCGGATTGACAAAAAAGCATTGTATCAGTATAAATTAGAACCTCAGCCCTAAGAATGTATATGATTTTGCAGAAAAAATCGATCCTGAGCGAGTGGAATTCATCCATTGCTCATTACATGTAGAGGAGAGAGAACGCAGGAACCTGATAAATGACTTTATCGATAAGTATAACTGCCTGAAAAATGCAGGATTCGAGGTATTTGCCACACAGGTCTTGTATCCTCCTGTATTGGCTAAATTCGAAAAATATTATGATTTATTCAGGGAGAACGGAATAATTCTGGGACCAAGGAGTTTCAGAGGTAATTACAAATACGGGATTTATCCTGCAGGCTACTCGAAAACAGAGAGAAAAAAGATACTCAATTATCTTGAAATTAGCAAATCATCCGAAATGAGCAAATATGCCGTAACTGAACAATTATTTGAAAAAGAGCTGGTTAATGGCGATCTTTCGTTCAGGGGTTTAGAATGTAAAGCAGGAAAAGATATAGTGACAATTAACTATAGCGGTGATGTGCTAAGGTGCCCTGGAATACCAGTCAAGATGGGGAACATATTTGATGGAGAAATTTCCCTGTATAAAGAAAATAAACCTTGTTCCGCCAGGATCTGTTCATGTCCAGCGATTGGTTTTATGGGAGCTGAAGGCAAACCCAAGGTGATAAAGATTAACTTTTTAAGGGACAAATTGAATTATATAATAGGAAGGGCTGCAGGTACATGTAAAAAAGCTTTTTATCCATTAGCTATGGATCGTACTAAAATTAATTAGTAGTTTGTTAAGTTTTAATGCCCGCATAAGAATATAGATATAATAATGTTAACCAAAGCCAGAATCCATACAGAAAGTATTTAAAACCGGATTACTATTAGAACCCTGTATGAAACACGGAATTTATATTATTATATTAATAATTATTAGTATGCATCTGGTAAACCCCGTGGAAGGCCAGAATCAATCCGCTAACAATATTGAATCCATTAACCAGGGCACCGTGGAAGCTGTTGGCTACTCCCAATTTACAATTACCAATGCTTCACCTATTGAATTTTATCCATCTGACATCAAAACAATTGAAATAACTTTTCAGAATATTTATAATTATTCTGCATATGGTGTATCTGCCGTTGTTGATCCGGATAAGGCAGACCCGTTAAAGATTACTTCAAATTTGCAGAAATATGTCGGTGATGAAGTAGGAGCTAAACAAAACGTTACAATCCAATACGAAATTTATATAAAAGATTCGATTCCAAAAGGCACATATTATCTTCCAATTACCATTCTCTGGTCAACGGTTCCTGATGGAACGATCAAACGTCAGCAGGATCAATTTGTCGGTATAAGAGTAACAGAGAACCCTGATATTATTAGGATTGATACCACAAATATTACAACAACTCCGGAGCATATCAATCCCGGAGATAGTTTTAAAGTATTTGTTTCATTAACAAACTTAGGGAAAAATAAACTCACTACAATCAGAGCTACGATACCAGCTGAATTACCCTTTATCAGCGATTCTTCAAGTTCGGATAGATTCATTGAATTGCTGGAACCTAATCAGAGTGAAGTAATTCAATTTGACCTTCGTGCAGATAAGATGGCTACAAGCAGGGTATATAATTTTAATTTATCGCTTGAATACAAGGATTCCTTCAATAGAATAGTAGATCAGGAAAGCAGTTTTGGCATTCTTGTAGAAGAAGTACCGGAAATATATGTTCACGACATTATAATTGATCCGCCTACCTTACAGCCTGGGGCTGATGGATTACTTTCATTGCAGATGACCAACGCGGGAACGAATGAGATCAAGAACGTGAAGATCGCCATAAAGGGCGGAGACGGTATCCTGACCCAGACAGAGAATTTCATCGGACAGATAGGCGCAAAAAAATCACAATCACTATCTTTTGGCGTTCATGTTGATAGTAACTTAAAAACGGGACACGAAGTCAAAATTGGAGTTTATGGACTGAATATGCAGATAACCTATGATGACGCAAATAAGAATAAAAATCAGTATTCTTATCTATTTCCAATAAATATTGTATCTGTTTCTTCATTGCCAATATCAGCAGATACTATATTTACATTATTATACATATTTATGTTCGTAATATTCAGCAGTATTATTTTGTTTATTAAAGCTAAAAAAATTGAAAAAATGAAAAAAGAGTGAAAATATGCCAACCAAAGTGTCAAAGAAACAATTTTTTGCGGCAATATTAATTTGTTTATATCTATTATTGTTAATTCCAAATTCAATTGTAGCGAGTGTCGATAAAGAGAGCATTGTCGTGAACGGAAAAGTAATAAGCGCGCAGACAGTTCCATACGCATCGTTCCCTAAAGGAATTCGTGATGTCCTTCCTGAAAAACCGGACTATAATGTTGTATTAATAAAGGATCTCGAATCGCCTGAAAAAACAGCGATCATATATCGGGGAGAATTGTTTTCTCCAAATGACTATGTAAAAGTCGAAGACATCACTACTAATATGTATACTGATCCACATGTTTTACCTTTTGTTGATGAACCTTTTAACACGCTGATCATCGGAAAAGCAGATAAAGTCAAAGCTGGCGCAGGGATTATAGATCTTTTAACATCAAAGAATCTAATATTTTTGGTTGCGATTTCCAAAATATTTTTCCTTGTTGGAGGTTTATTGATTATCCTTGCTCTCAGCTATATTTTCAGTGGAACGTCCATTGAAATGTGGATTCTTCCAGGTATTCTAAGCACCTACTCTTTTCAATTTTTTATAATCAATATCCTTACTATTTTGAACAGGGACTATGTGATCGCTGAAAGATATACACCATCTCTAACTGAAATTCTGGTAGTACCATTCAGTTATCTTTTCATATTTTCTATACCACTTACCTTTTACATTAAAAAACATGAGACTACTGAGAAAGGTGAAATTCTTATATCTAAAGCGAATCAATTTCAATTGAGGTTAATGAAACCAATTATTTCTATGTTTAGTAAATATTTTGGTTAATAAATGTGTTTAACTCATACAAATCCAAGGTGAGTTGTGAATGCTGCATATAAGTATTTAGCAATTATATTATTACTCCTAATTAATGTAAGAATTATAAATGCCGAACCCGTTCAAATAGATTTGAACGATTCACAGGGTGGGATCGACTATAACATTTTTAATATGAGCATCCCCCAACAGATGACAATAGGTGAATCGCATACATTAAAGGTTTTTTTAAGAAATAATGGCGACATTAAGAATAAGTTTCGTGTTTTGATCAGGACAACAGAATCATCCATGCCAGCTTCACCGGATGACCTGCGATATAAAGAGTACATTTATCCACGTTATGCATCAAAACTGTCAGTGCTTGATACAGGGGAAACCCGCAGATTAGATTTCAATATCGTTGCGGTAAAACCATATCTTGGCAACTTAGAGATTTCAGCGGATCTATACGTCTTGAGATCAAGTGATAACCAGCTGAAAAGTGATTTTGTGCTTGTAGATCATGTCAGTAAAGAAGTACGTGTTATCAAACCAGCATTTGACGGATATGAATTGGCTTTATATTTTATAATTTTATTAATAGTTATAATAATATCCGTGAAACTGATAAAAAATCGAAAAGTTCATGCTGCCCGCAAAAGCCCCGGTAATCTTAACCTTTAAGGCTGTTCAGGTTTTCGTTCATACAAAAGTACATCATCCTCATTTGATAACAAATCGTAGTTTTCACTTATAGTTGTTTTATCATTGGTTTTCGAATAGGATGAAAATGAATAAATAGCGACAATAATATACTTTGGTTTTAGTTGATCCAGCAATTCCAGGTTTACTAAACGGACCCTTTTACCATTGTCTTTCACAATTTCATAAAGCGGCACCAATTGCATATTTTTCATATTGTAATAATTGAGATAGTAATATAGAATATCCGGTCGATCTGTAAATATGTAATCACTATTATTAAGCGTGCCCTTTACCTTCAAAATTTGTTTTTCATACCCCACCTTTATCCCTTCGTTCACAAAGGGAGCTAAAGTGCCGATATATATGTACGATACTAAAAATATCCCCACCAGAACAATAAAAACTGGCGTTAATTTATTTAAAAAACTGGTTTTATAAAAGTCCTTTTTTCTAATCTTGCCTGCGAAACTTACAGTCATATAAGAAAGCATGATAAAGAATATCGGAACGTTCCAGAGAAGATAATACTGGAACCTTGTGCCGAAAATAGCAGCAAAAACATTGAAAATCAGGAATGCTATAAACAGGAAACTTTCACGGGGCTGATTTTTAAGAGTAAAATATAAATAATACAATATTAAAACAGGTAAAATGATGTCTGCTGCAAGTAGAAAAAGAAGCAACCATGACCCCGGCAAACTCATGGTTGCAATACTTCCGGTATCTATATAGAGTCCTTTAGATAGATCCGGTGTCGCATCTATCAACAATCCGATATAATTATCAAATCCGTGAATAAGTAAATCAGTGAGACCAAATTGACTCGCTGATTTATATCCTGCAAATTGTGTCTGGTATCTTTCGAATAGTTGCCAGTAAAAGGGATTTATTCCGGCTAAAGTAAATGTGATGACAACAGGAGCGAAAACCAGAAGGGATAAAATAATTATTATTAAAAACTTTTTCTCAAACAGTGCTTTCCAATCAAGCCATATACCTTTCCTTTTGATCCATAGCAAATAGGAAATAAAAATTGTATACATAAGGAGAGCCGAGTACTTCAGATCATCTCCTAATCCAACCAAAATACCCGTAATAACTGCATAAAATATGCTGTTTTCTTCGTAAGTCTTCCAGAAAAAGTACATCGATGCAAGAATAAAGAAAATAAGAGTCGTTTCCAGCATCAATGTTTTGCTGTATAATATGTGAAAACTGCAAAAAGCAAGAAATATGGCAGCGAGTATTCCCACTTTTCTGTCATAGATGGTTTTCCCTAAAAAGTATATGACTACTACATCTAAAACACCAAAGGTGATGGGTACAAGTCTGAAAATATCAATATTTCCCTGGAATAAATATGTGATGATCGCAAGTAAATAAGGTAAAAGTGGTGGTTGTGAATACATTTGATCAGGCGGCCATCCCCAATTATAGGCAAGTATCGAATATGCATAATCAGAATTCAATATCTCATCAGGCATTATTGCCATTTTTGTGTAATTCGGTATCCTCAAAAAAGCGCTTAGAACTATCAAAAACAGTACAATTATCAAATCCTTTTTTAACTCTTTATTATCGGTTATCAACACTATCTCCTGTTAAAAGAACAGTAATTTCCTTGTTTAATTTATTCTTGATCGATTCATAATCATAATTTTTAATAAAACTAACAATAGCTTTTTTTAAATTTTCATTATTTAAGTTTTCCTCGCAGTATTTTATCGATCCAGCCAGGTCAGAAGGAGCGAATGTAGGACTTATTAATTTTTTGTCTAGTTCATAAAGAAATTCCTTAGGTCCTTTCGTGGGAGTTGATACAACGGGTTTTCCCAGTGAAAGCACTTCAATTATGATCTGTCCGAATTCTTCAAATCGGCTGGCTGAAATGAAAAAACTAGATGAAGATAAAAGCGTCAAAATCTTCTCTCTCGGTAAAGATGGAATGAATTCAACATTTCCCGGCAATGCCACATTCTTTTTGTGTAAGTATTTAATTGCTTTCTTTTCGTCGGTTCCCATTATGATAAGTTTCCTTTCAGTACCCAGGTAATTCCACGCTTCAATCAATATATCGAGTCCCTTTTTATTTTCTCTGCCTGCCGGACAATAAGAAACCGCATAACCGCCATCGGATATAATGTTTGCGTTCAATTCTTCTGGATGTAAAACGTATGGCAGATGAACCACTTTATCCAGGATCATGTACTTATGCTGCAAATGATCGGCGCCATATTTTGTCAAGGAAAATATGAGATCGGCATCGCAGAATTTTTGTTTTTCCAGATTGTGCAAGATTTTTGATCCGAAGTTTAATATATTTACTCCAAATGGCACATCAAAAGATGCTATTATTTTATAATTTTTAAGCAATTTATTGTCCTGCAAAATAATTGTAGCCGGGCAATAAAATTCAATTATACGGGGTTTTACTGTCCTTAAATATTTTTCCAGGTTTTTTCTGAAGATATAGGCTATTCTTAACATGTCGAGGCTTATTCTTACCTTTGGGGTATCGAATTGAATTATTCTTACAGAGTAACCCAGCTCTTCAAGCATGGTTTTTCTCTGGTCAGTATAAATTTCCTGACCCCTTGTCGCATTCTCTGTCACAATTAAATAGTCTATTTCTTGCATGAATTCAATCCAGGTAACCCAGCGATTTTAAACTCTTTCTGACTTTCTCCTCATCATCGGCTGAAAATTCATATTTTGCTTCTTTTTCCACGGATACTTCCTCATAAAGTACAGGATTCTCTTTCATGTAATTTTCATCAAACATTTGCGATAATATCTTTCCATCCATATCGGTAGGGATAGGGAGTCCCATACAGTATAAAATGTTAGAGGCAAGGTCAACAATTTCAGCGTTTTCTATGAACTGGTTTTTCTTTATATTTGTTCCTCTTGCTATAAAAATTCCATGCTGCCTGTGTTGTCCCGAAACACGCAAACGTTGTTCAACGTTCTTTACATCGTTCAATGGCTGAACAAGCGAGTTTGAAAATCTCATATATTCCCTATAAATCATATTAGTAGCTACAAATATGTCCGGCGCATTTTTCAATTCAGGACCACTGTAGATTTCCTCTTTTCTAAAGGCATTTTCAACTATTGGAGTTCCGTTCTCCGGGTCTTTAAGTTTTAAGAATTCTTCGATCAGGAACGTCCTGAGTTTTTCATATTCTTCTCCGGGTGAGACAATTCCCTGCGGATCCCGTCCTTTAACGTTCAGATAAACCAAACCCAAATTTCCGAATGAAAACGCCTTTGTCTTACTCCAGTCTATTTCGGAGAGAGCATCTCCCCTCGGTAATAATTTTTTCTTTATTATCTCAGGAACATTTTTACGGGCAAAATCAAGAAGCCCTAACTCTTTCAATATGGCATCAAGCCTGACCATCGTAAATCCTTTCTTGATCAACAGGTGCCGGATTTTCCGCCGTCGTGACTTTTTGATCTCCTGTAACCCAAGCGTCTGGAACCAGTAATTGAAATTAACATCCTTATAGACAGGTCCTCCTCCATGATCTGACATTATAAACACAGTAACATCTTCACCTATATCGTTCAGGATATCCCCTACCCACCCATCCGCAGTTTGATAATAATGAAGTATTTCATCTTTATATTGCATATGGCGAGCGGGATCGTGCCCGGGGTGTTTATCATCCATATATTTCCAAAAATAATGCTGCATCTGATCCGATCCGCTGAAAACAACGATAAATAAATCCGAATCATAGTTCTTAAGTAAAAATTTTGTGGCTGCAACTTTTCTCTTCTCTGTATCGTAAAGATCTTCCAGGTATTCTTTTTCATTATTTTCTTTATACGGCACTGAATTATGCAAACGAAAACCGCGATCTTTTAGTGTTTTTTTTAACTCTTTAGGATATGTATATTCACTTGCCTCCCCCGGTGTTGTCAAACCCGTGACCATGAATCCATCCACTTCCACGGGTGGATATATGAGAGGAATCTGCATGATTCCCACTTTTTTATTATTATTATTCACTATTTTCCATATGGGCGTTGCCGAATTATCCTTTGAATTATTAAAAGCGTAATCATATGAATCAGGGACTCTTCTTAAAAAATGATAGATACCGTGTTTACCTGGATTAGTTCCGGTAAAAAAGGTGGTCCATGCAGCAGAAGATTGCGGTGGGTACGTTGACTTAAGATTTCCCCATGAACCCCCGGACATTATTTTAGATATATTCGGGAGTTTTCCCTCCTTTGCCCATTTAAATAATAGCTCCGGGGTAGCTCCATCCAGACCGATCACTATCACTTTTTTATTTTTTTTGGTATCCATAAAAGTTCCTTCAGGTTAGAGAAATATTCATATTGATTTTGATTTTGGGTATTTAAGTGATAATGTAACTTAACCTTTTTCTTCCAAACATGTCAAGATATTTCTAAAAAAATTGATCGTTATCTGCATCAAGGGTTATAAATACTAAAGACTATATCAAGCAAACCAAAATCCATGAGCAATATAAAAGATATATTTGAAAATTCAGGTGTTATCATTATCGGGACCCTGATGAATAATGCCATCGATTTTTTTGTACTGGTGTTCCTTTCGAGATATCTGGGAAGTAATGGGTTTGGAGTTTATTCGTTTATTTTTACATACCTTTTTTTCTTTGGGATTTTTGCAAATCTGGGAATAAAAAAAGTATTAATGAGGGAACTTGCACACGAAAATATAGATACGGGAAAATATGTTGGAAATGCGATATTTATAAAACTGTTC
This sequence comes from uncultured archaeon, assembly GCA_902386115.1. Taxonomy (GTDB): domain Archaea; phylum Halobacteriota; class Methanosarcinia; order Methanosarcinales; family Methanoperedenaceae; genus Methanoperedens. The sequence continues at coordinate 10,455 of CABMHZ010000016.1, forward strand.
CTGTCAATAATTTCCATGTTCTTATCCGTGTTAATTGTTAATCTTCTTGGATATCCTCTTGAAACAAGGGAGCTTGCCTATATTGCCTGTGTGAGCTTGTTATTTCTGTCTTTAGAAGAGACATTTTCGGCGATTTTTTTGGTAAATCTAAAATCAAAATATACTGTCATATCAAGTTTTTCAGCAAAAATTATATCTGCAATTTCCACCCTTTCAATAATATATTATAAACTGGATTTAAGATACATATTTATCGCTTATGTAATATCTACATTTATAAATCTTTTAGTAACTTTTCATTTCTCCCGAAAGTACCTGAAGCCGAAATATGAATGGGATGTTAATATAGTAAAGGTATTATTTAAATCAACAATCCCGCTTGCATTAACTCAAATTCTTGCGATGATATACTATAAAATAGACGTTATCATGCTGTCAGTAATGAAAACTTTCTCGGATGTAGGTTTATATACCGCAGGTTACAGGCTGACAGATGCATTGAATATAATCCCTCAGGCGCTGGCTCAAACCACATTCCCTTTGATGGCAAAGTATCATCTCACTTCAAAAAAATCATTCACAGAATTGTATGAGAGAAGTATGATGATCATGTTTATGATCGGGTTGCCAATTGCCCTTGGCACAACGATACTTTCAGAAAAAATCGTAATATTTATTTACGGGGCTAGTTTTTTGCCCTCTGCTCTTGTATTATCAATATTGATATGGGCAGAGATCATGATCTTTTTTCGACAGATATTAAACAATGTTGTTATAGCTATGAATAGAGAAAAGATCATCCCGTACATAGCCGGCTCTATGGCATCATTGAACGTATTTATAAACATCCTTGTTATTCCAAAATATAGTTACATAGGGGCATCAGTTACAACATTAGTTACCCAGTTTTTAGAGATTGCATGCTACTATTATTATATAGACAAAAATTTGGTAAAAATCAACTTTCTAAAGCCAGCCCTGAAGTTGATCTTTGTCAATTGTTTATTATTTATATTTATAATGATAGTGAATAATTTTTTACCGTTCTTTTTTACCATCGCCCTCTCTATCATATTATATGCCTGCCTGATATACTATTTTGGAATGCTTAAACCAAATGAATTGGCATTTTTCAAGGATAGATTCAGAAAAAAAGTAGCATAAAGAAAAGATCAGAGTTTTGAGATAATTACAGATATCCAAGACCTTTGAGTCTCTCTTTTATTTTTTCCTCGTCTTCTTTAGACAGTTGATCATTCACATCCGATTGGGTCAGGGGCGTGTTTGATGATTCAATATGCTTCGGAGGATGGGATTTAATATATTTTTCATCAAATATTTCTTCTAATAATTTCCCATCCATATCTGAGGGTATCGGGATACCTAAAACATACAGTATTGTGGGCATCAGATCAATTATTGACGCATTTTCTATACTATGAGCGCTCCTGATACCATTACCTTTAACAAATATTATTCCATCTTTTGCATGCGTTCCTGACCTTCGTACCTTATTGGCAATCAACAAACCTTCATTGGCATCGGATGGTATGAAATCCAAACATTCTATATTTTCCATTATACATATAAGGTCAGGAACAATATTCATATATTTGCCGGAATATACTTCCTCTTTTTTCAGAACCTTTTTGAAAATCGCATTCCCGTTATCAGGATCTTTCAGACTTAACAGTTTCTGGCGAATGTCATCTCTCAGTTCTTCATACTCTTTTCCAGCCATTACTATTCCGTTTTTTTCCCTTCCCTTCAGATTGATGTATATCATGCCCCAACCGCTGACCGAGAAAGCTTTTGTTTTATTCCAGTCAACATCAGAAATAGAATATTCATTGGAGGAAACCTTACTTTTTACAGATTTTGGTATTTTTGCTATTATTTTATACAGATTTAATTTGAGTATAATATTATATAAAACTTCTTTTTTTATTCCGATTCTTGCCAGTGCCTTGTTTATTCCCGGTCTTTCTTTAATAGATAAAAGCCCTATATCTTTCAAAAATTTGTTCATGTAGAAACATTTATTTAAAGATGCTCCTCCATGGTCTGACATTATTATAATCGTTGTATCATCATCAGCTTTTGCGGATAATTCACCAATAAATTTATCGGCTTCTTTATAATAATCAAAAATCGCGGTACCATATTTTTTAGCTTTTTCAGAATTATACTGGGGATTACTCGGGTCCATGAATTTCCAGAACAGGTGCTGGATATAATCCGTACCCTCAAAAACTATCATAAAAAAATCCCAATCATTTGTATCCATTAAATTTAAAGCAATATCCTTTCTTTTCCTTTCGGTCGTGTAAAGATCATTCAGCGCAAGATCTTCTTTATCATTTATATTTAATATTGATGCATGTATTTTATAATTGAACTCATCTACTAACCTTGTTCGCAACTCCTCAGGATAGGTAAAATTGCTTTTTATGCCAGGAGTGCCTAAACCGGTTATCATAAAGCCATTGACTTCATGCGGGGGATAAGTCATCGGCACATGCATGACTCCCACTTTCATTTCCGCTTCACTGATTACATCCCATAATTTTTTGCTTCCAATCATTTGCGAGGTTATGATGGAAAAATCAACTCCACCTTCCTTCTGCCCGACTTCCGAATCAACGACCGTTGGCTCATAATTTTCAGACGTTCGTTGAATGAAATCAATGCACCCCGTATTTCCCGGATTCTTTCCGGTCATGAACGCAGACCATGCGGGTGCAGTACAGGCAGGAATCGTAGACCTTAACCTGCCGCTTGAACCCTCCCTCATTAATTTATATAAATTAGGCAGTTCTTTTTCAGTCATTTTCTTAATGATACTTGGTTCTCCACCGTCAAGTCCGATAACGATAACCTTATTTTTTGACATTTTTATTTTCTCCTTATTTTACAGCAGTTACTGCTATTTTGTATTTTTTCCAGCCATCCAGGAAATAGAAAAATGAATGTCCTGATAGAACAAGCATTATGAGTGAGATCGCAGATCCGATTTCAGGATTAAAATAAAAAACCGGCAAAAAGATGAATAAAAGGAAAAAGAAAATGGAAACAAAACTATATGTTTTTACTTTTGAAAATTCGGTTTGCACAATCCACGTTTGAGCTTTACTTGCTGCATCATTACTGTAATCAAGCATTTGATGCCCTATTTCCATGATAATCCCTATAAACAGCGCCCATCCCACGAGTATCCACATGATTTCAGATACCGCATTGGCAAGCAGCCCAAAAAAGAGTATCATAAAAGGTCTCTGCGGCAATGTAGCGCCTACAATACCTATGAACCCCCTGCTTTTGAACCTGAAAGGTTTCATTGAATATCCTGCCGAAAAGAAGAAAGCAGCTATTCCAAGAACCTTTATCCTCAGGTCATCAATAAGAAGAGGAATTGCAAGGCTTCCTATTGAAAGAAATATCAGAATGATGAAAAGTTGTGACTTGGTGAAAAAAGATACTCCTTTATATTTCCCTACAATGGCGTCGATTTTCCTGTCTGCAAATGCATTGATGGCATATCCGTAACATCCCAGGAAGCACTGGTAAACTATGAATATGGATATCAGATTAAAAATATCAGGTGAAAATTTCAGGTCATTATAGACCAGAACCAGGATTATTATAAAAGCAGCTCCGACATTCATCTGGATTTTATCTATCCATTCAGATATCCTGAGAAATGTAATTAAATTACTGAATGCCCTGCCATATGGAATATTATCAAGAATTGTTAAGTGACTAACAGACATATCTCGCAGGATGATTGATTCAATACTACTTATACTTAGTTTCTTTGTGACTATTCAGACCTGCCCTAAATATTCTATAAAATATTGAGTTTTATTGCAGAAATTGAATTCCATTTTTCTATTCTGCTATATTCGGAATAAATGGTTTTCCACTTAATGCATCCTGAATA
>CABMHZ010000017.1 GCA_902386115.1 uncultured archaeon
ATTTTTCTACCATCAGGTAGTCAAAACCCAGCCCCCCCCCCTGAGCCATAAGCCCCTCCGTCCGTGTTATCCCTATTATCACTCCCACGACAATCATCTCGCGGGTCATTAGCGAATCATAGCGCGGGTGGCTTTTCGGGATCATAACAGATGCGCTCCAGCATGGCTTATCCTGCTCTTTCGCACTTCCCCGAATTCATTGAGCGCCCCGTTATCATTTATTGCAAAGACCGTATCACCGAGCATTGCCTGGCTCGCAATCCCGCCTGCGGCTTCTACTGCTTCAATGGCATCCCTGACTTCCCGGCTCATGAGATCTATTTCTTTTGCGAACGCGCAGGACTGGCGGAAAAAGTTATCAACAGTGGGTTTTTTTATAAGTTCTTTAAGCCTGAGCCTGCCTGCTTTATTGATGCCTTTCTTTTTCATGTCATCGGATAAGACCGATCTTGTTGATATTGCGCCGAAACTTATCCAGGAAATGATTTCGTTCCTGCATGGTATCCTATCGATATTAACCGCAGGCGGAATTCCTGCCTTTTTCCTGATGTCGATGCCTCCGCAGGTCATTCCTGCCACGTCGCCAAGTCCGGTCCTGTTCGTCACCTCAGCTTTATGCGCCGCGCCGGCTAATTCATTATAAGTAAGGTTCAGGGAGAGCGCTTCATTCACTGCCAGAGCCGTGCTCAAAGCACCTGCGGCACTGGCACCGAACCCAGCGCAGATGGGAACAGAAACCGCGGTCTCGACAAGGACAGGCTTCGCGGTCAGGTGTTCTATCGCCGAAAGTGTTGTTGCGGCTTCGGCGGCCTCACCGTTTATCTTAATTGTGGTTTCCTGCGCCGGGCGGACTGCCGTGACAGCGCCGTCCTCAAGGCAGACACCAGCGCCCATTGAACCAGAAAGTACGGGGTCTTTCTTTATGTCGATTATGAAAATGCCTGAGATATGCGCTGGTGCAAATGCGCGGGAGATTATTGGTTGCATCGGAATATAGTATGTAACTGTACAATTAAATTGTTTACCTAAGAAGAATTTACCTTTTATTCTGTTTTCAGGGTATTATCTCACACCCGTTATTGAAGTCCGGATATTCGAAATATTTTCTTTTGATAACACCCCTCTCGATCATTTCTCTCACCCGTGGCGCCGCATCCTCAAGCTCCCGGACCAGATGCCTCACAGTTGAGCATATGAGGGCATAGCCGTTCCTTCTCAGCATATCCTGTGACCGGTTCACGAAGAGGCACCTGCCGCCGCAGATATGGAATACGTCGCATGACGTGCATGGTTCACCAACGCAAGCCTTACAGCATAGTGAATCCGGCTCATCTTTAAAGATCGAACCGATTATCGAGAAATCAAAATCAATAGACACAGGACAAGCGGAAATCCTGCCGTCAGGCATTACCGAGAAAAAGTCAATGCCGCTTCCGCATCTCAGGCGCGACGGTTTTCCCGAGAGCAGCGAGTTCATTATACCGGTGAACGGGACGATACCGGGAACGCATCTTGTTCTCTCCATCTCTATCACCCACGAATCCACAAGCGATGAGATGCCGGCGTTATACGAATCGATCCATGCCTCAACCCCGTCATCTTCGTCCAGCCCGCTCTCCCAGAACATCTCGAACCCGAGCTGCCAGTGGACGTGGTCAAATTCCCCCATGCCTGCAAGGTGGCGCACGTTCTCATAGATATCAGTTCCCTGCGGCACTGTCATCCTGGCTACGAGGTCTCTACAAAAGCCTCGTTCTCTTATAAGCCTGATATTCCGGATGATCATATCATATACGCCGCCGCTCCTGTTGTTGTCTGTCACTTCCTTTGTCCCGTCGATGGAAACAAGTATAGAATGGAATTTTTTCAAATATTCAGGTTCTATCCTGTCTAAAAACATGCCGTTCGTCTGGATAACAAAACGTGCCGGCACTTCATCCATGATATTTTTCATGGTATCGATACGCAGGAGAGGCTCTCCCCCGTAGAACTCAACGACCGGCGACGGGTCTTTGGATAAGAACGACTTCAGGTCGGAAATCCTGTACTGTATTTCCCTGGGAGGCGTATCGCTGCCGCCCCCGCAGTAGCTGCAGTTGAGGTTGCATTCTTTTGTAAGGATGACGTGATAATGCATGCGGTCACAAAGACGAAAAGGATATATTTATTTATATTGTTTAGCTTAATCCGGAGTCCATGAGCATCCCGTGTAATTTTTCAACTGATTTATTCAGCATAAGGTGAAGCATACCGATAGAGGTTTCTGCGCCTGTCACTACAACAAGAATAGCTTTTTTGCCAACACGAACAGCTACGATCTTTTTATCTGACTGCTCAATACTGATCCTGTTATGGAAATTATCATCTACATCCAAAGGCATGATTGAACTGAGCTTGATAAGAAGCGTCATATCTATCTGAGGTCCTGAATGGGAAATCATCCTCCCATCAGTACTGACCAGAGTTGCTGATATTATGCCCCTTTCAGGTATCATCGTCTGGAGGGCGGTAGCTATCTGTCCCTTATCTTTAATTACATTATCCGGATTTTTCATTGAGATATTATCCGTAACATTGCTTAATTTGGGTTTAATAACTTCTTGCTTTATAAGCGGGATATGGTTCTCCGTTTGCCTGGCAACCTTTGTCTTTGGTCTTAATTTATCGGCTGCGAGTCCAGCCTCGCTGCGTAAATTTGTGTCAGGATGGTTAAGGAACAGGTCTTCTACAAGATCATATGTCATCAGGACGATCTCAGGATTTTTTTCTGCAATTATCCCGATGATCTTGCAGGCATAGAGTCTCTCGTCCAGGTTCAAACCGTTCAGGACCTTTATAATTTCTTTTGAATAATCTTTAAAGAATTCAGGGTTTAGAACCGCAACAGCCTGGAGCAATGAATACGCTGTAGCTCTTATTGCAGGATTGGAATTTCCAAGAGCGGAAAATAATGCAGGCAACGTAAATCCCATATTCTCGGGATGTTCATTATGTATCTTTGTAAAGAATTCGAGAACTGGCATCCATTCGTATTCATTAAGCACTTTTTTCCTGGTTCTCAGATGTTCCATTATCATTTCCAGTGATCCGGAAACGTCATCCGGGTATTCATCAGCCAGCCTGTTAAGGACATGACTGGCAGATATAAAGGATCTTAGATCATCTTTTGCCATGGTGGTTGCAAGCGATTTCAGAACCCCGGGCATCATCGATGGCTCATTGTTCAATATTTGTATGAGAGAGGAGAGGTCATTCTCCCTTGTTTTACTCTTATCGAGGTTTTTGAGAATGCTCTCTACTTTATGTTGCGGGCTTTGAAACAATGACATTTTATTCCTTTTATATTATTATAATTCTGCATATAAGAATATAAGGCTTTTGAACCCGGAACGATAATTTTGTTCCTCCGTCAGAGGAAAGAGAACGGGCGCGGAGGGAATTGAACCCCCGACCTACAGCTAACTCCTGAAAAGAATAGGAGGCTGCCGCCATATCCGGGCTAGGCCACGCGCCCTGTGGGTGGCGTGTTGCCTAATTATCAGTTCACTGACTTTAATGTATCGTTCTTAAGATAATGAGTTGAGTTAAAATTAATTTTTTATTCCAGGAAATTATATTTGGTGTTTGAAGGAGCCGGATAGAACTCACAGCCACAACGCGAATCTATCCGGCAGAGTACAGTTAGTACCAAACCATCAGATACAACATTTATCCGATAAATATATCTACAATTTATTTGAGTTTTTAATGTATTTCAATGTTTTTCACGGTTTTTTATAGTTTTTAATTGGATATTTTGAAAAAATAAGTCATTAATGGCATTTATTTGATATTTAACCCGGTAATGACCTCATAAAAGAGACATTCTATTAAAAATATGAAACTTACCATAACCTTTATAAGAACGTTTTTTAATTAAAGCCTGTGAAATTCACAGGGCTATTCATATTTTTCTTGATCTTATTTTCAACATCTGCAAGTGCTGTTACGGAAAATAATGCATCAAATTCGACCAATTATTCACAGGTCAACTCGACCGGGATTTTAAAAATAATAACTGTTCCCGTTGACGGGGCGATCTATCTTGATTCTCAATTTATCGGCAGCGGTCTTTATTATAATACATCGTTCCCTCAAGGTGTATACCGTGTTTCTTTCGCAGGCGTGGAGGGTTATGAAACCCCGGTCAACCAGACAGTAACCGTTTCGGCAGGCAACCAGACAAATGTCATTGCCCAGTACAATACCACAGTAATAACTCCGCCTCAAATTGTTATCACAAAGGAACTGGACAGGTCTTCCATAAGCGTGGATGAGACTACGAACGTTATTGTAAAGATCAAGAACATCGGCACCATAAAAGCGGTCAATGTGACCCTGAATGATACCATATCCGTATGTGCGGTATTTGTCAGGGGAGAAAGATCATGGTCAGGAAATCTTGACAGCGGCGAGAGTAAGATATTGAACTATGAGGTCAGCCCGGCAACGTCAGGATTGTGCATACTTGACCCATCCAATGTTTCATTCAGCGATCCAGTGGGGAACAGGTTCACCAAGTTTTCCGATGAAGTGAAGATAACAGTTTCATCAATACCTTCACATGAACCGCATCTTGTTATTGGAAAGAACGTGGACAAATCCACTGCACTCGTTGATGAAGGCGTCGTAATAACCCTGAAAGTCAAAAACGATGGCACGGCAGATGCGCTCAATGTTACCCTGACAGACGATATCCCGCCTTGCTCGATAAAATCCCAGGGAGAAAATAAATGGAATGGCGATATGAAGCCTGAAGAAGAAAAGGTGCTTACATATATCGTTAATTTGAATAAGCCCGGTCTGTGCTCATTTGAAGCAGCAAAGGCAAGTTACAATGATGCGAATGGTAACAACAACATAATATATTCGGATTCGATGAACATATACGTTAAGGAAAAAAACTTGAGCGAAGTTATTGGTCCGATATTTACTCCTCTTATAATCATCGGGACAGCTGTAGGGTCACTGCTGACCATCATAACGGTATCTAAGGGACTCAAGAGCAAGATAAAAAAAGAGAAAAAAGAAAAATAATTATACTTTTGGCATTTTTGTCCTAAACAGAATGCTTAATATATAATCCGCCCATTTTTCGGCTGATAAAAATGCCTGTTATTACCTTATATTACGACGATATCGAAGAACTCTCAGGTCTTGGAAAAGAAACCGTCATTAAACGAATACCAATGATGGGATGCGATATCGAAAGGATAGAAGATGACCAAGTTGACATCGAATTTTTCCCGAACAGACCCGACCTGTATAGCCCTGAAGGGGTCGCAAGGGCGATCCGGGGCTTCCTGGAGATCGAGACCGGATTGAGGGACTTCAGTATCACGCGGTCTGGCATTGAAATAACAAAGGATGCCGGACTTTCGAACATCCGCCCGTACCTTGCCTGTGCGGTGGTGCGCGGGATGAAGTTCAATTCGCGAAGCATCGAATCGCTCATGGCGCTTCAGGAGTCGCTTCACTGGGCTGTTGGCAGGAACAGGAGAAAAGTCTCCATCGGCGTGCACGACCTGGGCAGGATTGAACCGCCATTCAGGTATATCGCGCAGGACCCGGATTTCAGGTTCACGCCTCTTGATTTTACAGAACCAATGACAATGAGGGAAATACTTGAGCGCCATCCCAAAGGCATCAAGTTCGCAAACATCCTTGAAAAATTCGACAAATACCCGCTTATCCTTGATTCGCAGGATAACGTACTCTCTTTCCCTCCCATAATCAACGGGGAACTTTCACGGGTGACTGAGGAGACTACAGACCTGTTCATCGAAGTAACCGGGCTTGACCCTGCTGTTTCCGTGGCTCTTAACATCGTTGTCGCCTCGCTTGCGGAACGGGGCGGGGATATAGAATCTGTTTCCATAGACGGGACTGACACCCCTGATATCAAACCGCGATGCATGAAGCTTAAAGGCAGCGAAGTGGAAGAACATCTCGGCTTTAAGCTCAGTAATGATGAGATTATTCACTGCCTTGAAAAGATGAGGTACGGCGCAAGAGAATCAGGAGGAGGAATCGAAGTTTCAGTCCCTGCCTATCGGTCTGACATCCTGCATAACTGCGACCTGATAGAGGATATCGCCATAGGGTATGGCTTTGATAAGATAAAACCCGAGCTTCCAAAGACCCTGACAACCGGGAAGGCTCATCCGATATCAAAGCTCAAGGATTCGCTGCGCGAAATAATGGTCGGGCTGGGTTATTTTGAGGTTATGCCATTCACGCTCACAAGTGAGCGCGTGCAGTTCGATAAGATGCGCCGGGAAAAAGCGGACGGCGTCACGCATATACTCTATCCGATCAGCGAAGACCATACAATAGTGCGCACGACGATCCTTCCCAACCTGCTTGAGATACTCTCGATAAACAAGCACCGCGAGCTGCCGCAGCGTATTTTCGAAGTCGGGGAAATCGTTCTGGACTGCAGGACAGAGCAGAAGCTCGGCGCTGTTGCCATCCACCCGCAGGCTAATTTTACTGAGATACAGGCAGTGGTGGATGCAGTGTTAAGGGAGAGACGTATTGCGTATGAGGTCAGGGAGTCGGATGATCCTGCATTTATTGAAGGGAGGCGCGCCGATATTTTGTTGAATGGTATGAAGGCTGGAGTATTCGGTGAAATTCATCCGGGGGTAATTTCTGATTTCGGGCTTGAGCATCCGATAATAGGATTTGAGATGGGATCGGATATTTTGTAGAAAAAGGTGAGGATAATCTTATGTATCATGGATACATACAAACAATACATCAAAGAAGGTGTATAATGCATACAGTCAGAGTCAACATAACATTGCCTTTAGAAATCGCAGAAATGTTGAAAAATGTAAAAAATAAATCCGGTTTTATAGCTGAAGCTGTCAGAGAGCGGTTAGAAAAAGAAGAAAAAGCCTATTTAATAAGAGAGTTGACCGAAGGATACAAGGTAAGGAAACCCGAAGAAAAGAAACTCGTAGAGGAATGGGATTCAACTTCTGGTGACGGAATTGATTAAAAGGGGAAATGTCTATTGGGTTAAACTTGATCCGATAGAAGGGTCTGAGATCGGCAAAACAAGACCGGGGGTTGTGTTATCAAATGACATTAACAATGAACTGGCTGATACAGTCACTATTATTCCTGTCACTTCAAGTTTAGGGAAAGTGTATCCTTTTGAGGTTTTTATCTCAAAGGGTACTGCCGGACTGCCCGATGATTCCAAAGCAAAAGTAAATCAAATAAGGACGGTGGACAAAAAGAGAATTACAACCCATATCGGGACGCTGCCGGACACCGTTTTAAAAGAAATTGAGACTGCTGTAAAAGTTCACCTGGACTTTAAATGAACTGTTGCATCTGCGCTATTTTTACAACCCCATCCTCTTCACGATCTCCCCGATCCCTTTCATCGCCGCCGAATCCTCAGGCAGTTGTGCAAGCGGTTTTCCCTCAAGATCAAAGCTCGCAAGCATTTCGTCAAATGGCACGACTCCAACGAGATCCATCTTTAACTCTTTTGCATATTCCTCTATCCGCTCGCGGTTCTCAGGCGTCACCTTGTTCGCGATAACATGCATCTTCCTGATATTCAGGTTCAGCGACCTCGCCAGTTCCCGTATCCTCTCTGCCGTCTGCAAGCCGCGCCGCGAGCCGTCAGTGACCACGAGCAGTTCATCGACATCCCTGATTATCCGCCTGGAGAGGTGCTCAAGCCCTGCCGCAGTAGCGATTATGGTCGGGTCGTAGTTCTAGAGTATCCTGTCCATTATCCCGCGCAGGAGATTGTTCGCAAAACAGTAGCATCCCGAACCTTCGGGTCGCCCCAAAACAAGCAAATCGTAGCGCGGCATCTCGGTCAGCACCTCATACACCTTTGACTCAAGCAGCGCCTCCTTATTGGTATCAGGAGCCATCTTATCGCGCTCCTGGAGCATGAACTCCCGCATATCGCCTATGGTCTTACCGACCTTTACGCCAAGCACGTCAGGAAGGTTGGAATCGGGATCTGCATCGATGGCAAGGAGAGTTTTTTTACCTGCTGCGAGATGCTTTATCAGCATGCCTGCCACCGCTGTTTTTCCTGTTCCGCCTTTGCCTGTTATTGCGATCACTTTCATGTATGTTCTATGGCCTCCATTATTTCATTTTTTTCATTAAAACAAATCTTGAAATTTTCAAAGAAATCTTTATTCTCTATTATTATTTTATTACATGTTTATCAAAGATAATAATTTTTGATCATAATCCTCTTTTCTAATTTCTTTAAACTTTATACTGTTAATAATATTTATAAAATTATTCATATTTACAGCTAAAGATGTGGATTTTATTTTCATATCTCGTGGAAGTAAATAATAAAAAGAGCCTTTATTTAAGAAATGTTCTATTTCAGTATATTTTTTCGATATTGTTTCCATAAATATCGTTTCATTGATATTTCCAACATCAAAAATATGTTTGTCTTTTGTTATTAAGATAGTTCCTTGGATATCAATAGCCTCATTTACCCCCACTATTTTTAATATTTCTTGCCACATAAAACCATATAATGGTCCCATGAAATGGCATACATAAATTTCTTCACTATCGGAATAAAATGGAATTTCATTCAATGAAACATCTGGAAAAATTGACTTTTTTATTGTTTGACCTGTAAAATAATTCCAGTGAATACCCCCTTTTGAAAGAAAAACATTAGAGTCTAATTTTCGATTATCAATTCTTTTCACATAAATTTTTTTATTTATTTGGTTAACTATTTGCCAAATTTTTCCATTTAACATAAACTGTGATGATGGATTTTCTATAGTACCAATAATCGCGTTAGTTATTACATCGATTACTTGAAACTCATCATTTTTTATATCTAAATTGGAGTGGATATACCCATATTCAAATAAATCATATGTTTTTTCAGTGGCATAATAGTGAGAATCTATACTTTTAACAAAACTTTTTTCACTTAAATGATTCATTATTGCAGAAAGCTGTTTTTTATCATTTAATATAGGCTTTATATTGGAAGATAATGATCCTAATGATACTCCGTTTTTTTTCTCGCAAAGATACGATAGAATTTGTTGTACGGTTACAGAAATACACGGCGTATAATTCTCTTTGCCAATTTCACCACAAACAGCACTATTAAAGAGTGATTCAAAAAAATTTCTTTCCCAATTATTTTTATAAACTCCATATGAGAGTGTGTATCCCCCTTTCCTTCTATTACCCCTTCCGATTCTTTGTAGAAGAGAATTTAAATCATATGGTGGTCCCACTAAAACTATTGCATCTACATCCCCGATATCTATACCTAACTCTAATGTCATCGTAGCAACACAGAACATGGAATTGTTGCCCTTCATGATCTTTTCACTGTTTTCTCTTTCTTTTTTGCTCAAACTTCCATGGTGAATGCAGATTTTATCTAAAAGGTAAGACTCTTTAAGTTTCTTGCCAAATTTTTCAACTTCTCGTCTGGTATTGCAAAAAAAAATAGCCTTATTTATTTTTCGTCTTTTAAATTCATTTATAATAGTATCAATAATATTTTCATCAAATTTCCATAAGTAATGTTCTATGTTTCGTTTTCCTTTTACATAAACAACATTAAAGTCTGAAAAATATCTCGCCCCCATTGCAGTTGGATCATGAAGAGTGGCCGATACTGCATAAAAATTTAGATTTTCTTTCTTTATTTTTCTAATCCGCTGTAGCAATATTCTCATTTGATCCCCACGGGGGGTACCATCTAAGAGATGAATCTCATCTATAACAACTGCTTTCAGATTTTCAAATATATTAGACGACCTGCATAATAAGGAATCTGTCGATTCAGGTGTCGTAATCAAAACTGAAGAAGGTGTATTCTTTTTAAAGTCACATTTGTCCCCTGTTTTTCGACTAATACTAACATTTAGTTGTTCGAGGGGAGATAGAAGACGTTCATATAAATCATTGACAAGTGCCCTCGTTGGAGATATATATAATATACTCAGACCTGTCCACTTTTCCTGTAAATGACGTTCAATC
>CABMHZ010000018.1 GCA_902386115.1 uncultured archaeon
AAAAAAGCGCTTAAAGCCACTACCTCACAACCTTTAAGTCTGATAAAGAACCTTTAAATAAATGCTTTTCGATAGGTATATATATAAGGATATCCGTATATAGGTTACCTTTTTAGAGGTCGAAAATTGAAAAGACTGGGAGCAATTATTCATATACTGGATAACCTATTGATTTTGCGCGCCGATAGCACGCTTGAGCATAGCGTTTTTCGCGAGAATCTTTTAGTTGTTGATAAAAAAATGAAGAAAATTGGAAAGATCAAGGAAATTTTCGGTCCCGTGAAATCCCCATACATTTCGGTCAGGTTGTTCAGGGATATCAATGCTTCTGAGATAAAAGGTCTGAAAAACGAAAGAGTATATTTACAGTAATTTATTAGGACGGATCCCCGAATGATAGAGAAAGAAAAAGTAAAAGAAATTGTAAGTGAAAAGTCAGAACGTGAGAAAATAAAAGAGGGTATACGGAACAAGAAAGAAAAACAAAAGCTGGGGCAGTTCGAAAAAGCCACGATAGAATGCCCTGAATGCAAGAGCCATACCCTTGTTCACGACTATGAACGCGCAGAGCTTGTCTGCAATGAATGCGGTCTTGTGGTTGATGATGAATTCATAGACCAGGGACCTGAATGGAGGGCTTTTGACCATGACCAGAGGATGAAGCGATCACGTGTGGGCGCTCCAATGACATATACTATTAATGACAAAGGTCTTTCAACTATGATCGACTGGAGGAACAGGGACTCCTACGGCAAATAAATCTCATCAAAGAGCAGGGCGCAGCTTTATCGCCTGCGAAAATGGCAGCGCCGCATCCGCGTGAGCAACGCCACAGAAAGGAACCTTGCTTTTGCCCTCTCGGAACTTGACAGGATGGCATCTGCCCTCGGTCTTTCAAGGAACGTCAGGGAAACAGCCGCAGTTGTTTACCGCAAAGCGGTCGAGAAAAATCTCATCCGTGGACGAAGCATCGAAGGCGTGGCAGCCGCTGCGCTTTATGCCGCATGCAGGCAGTGCAATGTGCCGCGCACCCTGGATGAAATCGGTGAAGTTTCAAGAGTGAGCAGGAAAGAGATCGGAAGGACTTACAGGTTCATCTCAAGGGAACTGGGTCTTAAATTGATACCAACGTCGCCAATTGACTACGTACCCCGATTCTGCTCAGGATTGACGCTGCGCGGAGAGGTGCAGTCAAAAGCAGTGGAGATACTCAGGCAGGCTTCTGAGAAAGAACTCACAAGCGGCAGAGGTCCGACCGGCGTGGCGGCGGCAGCCATATACATAGCATCCATCCTGTGCGGAGACAGGAGGACGCAGCGCGAGGTTGCAGAAGTGGCAGGCATCACCGAAGTGACCATACGCAACAGGTACAAAGAACTGGCTGAAGAGCTTGATATTGAAATAATCCTTTAAAACGGAAGGAGGAGCCAAAACTCCTCCGGAATTTATTTTTTTGATAGCGATTGAATTTGGTTAAGTAATTGGAATGTTGAGGGGAAAAGTATGTCGATGAGGAACCCTCAAATCCAAAATATGAGTATCAGACCTTGAACCTGTTATAAAGTTCTTTTCTGACAGGACACGTGCATACAAATGAATATCCGAAAGGTATTCTATAAGAGCACAGGTTTTCGTTCAGACATTTTATAAAATGTATCTTATCTCCCACGCACATTTCGACCTTGCAAAGATTATCGCTATCTCCTGAGAGACATGAATGGTTTTTTTTACACCTGTCGGCAGACTTTATGATGCCATCATTAAGTTTCAGATCAATTATTTGAGCCATATTTATCCTCCAATCCTGATAATTTTATGTCATGCATATATTATCTACTGCCTAAATATAGTTTATTAAACTGGATAATTCAGTATAAAGATTCATTCTCATTGTTCTGATTTTATTTATATTCCGTACACCCTCACAGCCATAACATCGCGAAGCACTTGTTCCGCATTCTTCGTCGAGACCGTATCCATGTTTTTCATTATGAGAGGATAATCGTGTCCTTCAAGTATCATCTTAACAAGTTTTCCCTCTCCGCCAGCGATAATGTAATCTATATCCCTATGTTTTCCAAGCATAGGATCAAGCGCGGCTCTGACCTTATCTGCATGATGCTTTACATCCTCTTCCACAAGGCTCTGGAACCGCTTCTGGCTCCAGCCTCCTTTTGAGTGCTTCCCCATCACACTGCTCCTTATTACTTCATGTTCAACAAACGCTTCATTCTCAACGATTCCTATGAACGTCTCACCTGCATGGGCGTTAATGACAAGTGTTTTATCACTTTTGAAGCTGTTTTTCAAAGGCTCAAGATCAAAACGCCGTTCAAGTCCAAATCCTGACCGCAAGATCGGAAAAACGGGGATAAGCACTAATTTGATCATCCCGTCCGTATCATAGAAAATAGCCTTGCCTGTCTGTGAATCTATTTTTTCAATAAGGGTGCGTTCAGTACCTGAGATATGGGATGCTATGTCAGATGGTATGCTGCCTGGAGTGTCATCCTTTGAAAGATATATTGTTATCAGCGTTGCAGTCCTTGACTGCATCGAGCCAAGCAGGAAAAGGATATCTTCAAACCTGTTCTTTGAAAAAGTCCTGGAAAAACGGAAATTCAGCTCACCGCAAGTTTCTTTCCGGAGTTTTGCTATCTCGTTCTCAAGCGATTGT
>CABMHZ010000019.1 GCA_902386115.1 uncultured archaeon
AGAAGAAGAAATTATAAAATATACAAAGAAGCTTGAGGATTCAAACAGGATGAAAGAACTATTCATTGACATAATGCATCATGATCTCATGAACCCGCTTGCGACTGCCAGAGGTTTTACTGAACTCATTAAAGAAAATGATTCATCCAAGATGGCTTACATTGAGACAATTGAAAAAAACCTGGTGAAAGCCATGGAACTCATCGAGAGCGCCACTAAATTTTCCGGATTAGAGGGTTTAGAAAGGATAGACTTTACGGATATGGATCTAAAGCAGGTGATCGACGGGGTAATAGAAAATCTGAGCCCCCTGGCAGAAAAGGCAGGGATGAAGATTGAAAACATGATTACCGGAAACATGCCAGTCAGGGCTAATAAGATCATTGAGGAAGTTTTTTCCAACCTGATATCGAACGCTATAAAATATGCCAGTGATGGTAAAAGGATAATAGTGAAAAGCGAGGACAGAGACCCATTCTGGAATATCATAATAATCGATTTCGGGGAAGGCTTGAAAAATGAGGAAAAGGCTATTATATTTGACAGGTTCTGCAGGCTGGAAAAGAAAGGTGTAAAAGGTTCAGGATTGGGACTGGCAATTGTAAAAAAGATAATAGAACTACACAGGGGCAGCATTGGGGTTGAAGATAATCCGCAGGGCGGGGCTGTTTTTATCGTGGAGATACCAAAATCAGGCTATGTCCTTCGTGGTGTCAATCTGGATGCCATCTGATACTCTGAACTTTACCATTTCCATTGTCGGCACCCTTCCTCTCAGTTTGGGGATCGAAAGCCGGTTGACGAGCTTATCTCCGGATTTTTCAAGTTCGATATCGAATATCACGTCACATGACTTTAATATATCATTTTCAATGTTATTCTTATGCGAACCTTTGAGCCCGTATAAAAAGGAGAGGCAGTTAAGGCGTTTTGAAGTCTCATAGATAGTGTTTATCAGCCGTTTGATACTGCCGGGGTTCACATTCAGGTTAAGATAGAATGAAAATGAATCAAAAATTATGTTGATGTCGGATTCATCCTGTGTAAGTATTTTTCTCAGGGTGCCTTCTGTGAATTCCACTATCTTGGCATCCACGAACTCATTGCCTACATTGTCCACCATTTCTCCCTGCCCGGTAAGAAAATACTGGCTGTATATGTCCACGAATAAGACATTGTCAGGCTTAAACCCGTAATTTTTTATATCCTGCATCACGTATGCAGGACGTCTTTCGGTTGAAAAATAATAGGTTTTGCGAGCCTGTGTGAATTGATAAAGGAATACCTCTGCCATGGATTTCGGGTCTGAGTGAATATAAACTACTGAACCCGACGGCAGCCCGCCCCCCATAGTGCGGTCAAGAATGGGTATTGAAGTGGTCCGGGTTAACTGCTCCTGGACCTTATCTGCGCTGATATCAAGAGGTGCGGTGGCATTTTTAGCCTGCTCCTTGAGTACAGCTTTTATGGGATTTTCAGCAGACATTTTGAATTTTCCTTCAACCCTATAATTATTGTTTATATATGAATATTAATTATGATGGTGCAGCGCCAGTTTTTTTCGAAGTTTTTTCTAAATACTCGTTGCATAGTTCAATTCCCCTGATGGCAGTTTTATTCCCCGGATTCAATCCAAGAGAAGTTTGAAAACACTGTATGGCTTCACTGGCACGCCCTTTCTTGTAAAATGCAGTCCCTTTATTATTAAGGACTACATGGTCTTTTGGAGCTATTTCAAGCGCTTTCTCATAGCAGCCGATAGATTCATAGACCCTTCCCAGCTTTGCGAGAGCAAGCCCTTTATTATTCCAGGCTGTTTTGTTCTTTTGGTCTTTCTCAAGTGACTTTGTAAAGCATTCAAGCGCTTCTTCGTATTTCCCTTCTAAAAACAGTGAATTCCCTTTCACCATGTTTTCATCAGGTTCGTTTACCTGCACAGCTGCAGGTGCCTGCGGAGAATCGGGTTTCGGAGGAAGTTCTTCTTCCTTCCGGGAATTATCAGGTTGAGGTGGCGGAATGCTGACAGGTGAAATATCAGCCGGTTTCTCAAAAACCGGTCTTGTTTTCTCCATTAAGGCTTTAATATAAGAGCTTTCAGTGGCTTTCTCCCTTTCTGCCGGCTCTCCGGGTCCGGGTTTTACCTGGGGAGTTGTTTTCTCCTCTTTTGGAAGGGTTCCAGCGATTTTCTGCAGATCGATTTTCTCCTTCTTCTCATTCATTTTTGCAATAGCAAGTCCCTTATTGCTCCATATCTTCTCGATCCTGGGATTTATTTCAAGCGCTTTATCGTACGATTCGATTGCATCATCATAGCGATTGAATTTTACAAGCGTCAATCCCCTGTTGTTCCATGCGGTCTCATCCTTCGGGTTCAACTGTATCGCCATATCATATGCCTTGAGAGCCTCTTCATATTTTATGCTCTCAAAAAGCACATCGCCCTTGCTGCACCATGCATTTGCATCATTCGGGTTAGCCTCAAGCAGTTTATTATAACATGCAAGCGCTTCTGCCGTTTTTCCCATCTGCGCAAGCGCTATACCTTTATTATACAAAACTTCGGGGTCGCCTGGTTTTATTTCAAGAGCCCTTTCATAGGATTCTATCGCATCCCCGATGCGTCCTGTTCTTGCCAGAGCAAGCCCCCTGTTGTTATGTAATACGACTGATTTGGGGTTTATCTCAAGCGCCTTATCGTAGCACTGTACCGCTTCTGCATACATACTGCTCTCTACGAATTTATTGCCTTTGTCCGCCCAAATGGCAGCGCCCCCATCTGTGGTTGCGCCAGTCTCTTTCCTGGAAGGGTCTCCGGATGCCTCAGTTACAGTCTCCTTACCCTCAGTCTTTGGTTTTTTTTCTCCAATCATATAATAATACCTTTATGCTCTCTCAGTCAATACATTGATATCTAAGTATTTAATACTTATTTAATAATCTCATTATACTCATAACAGTATTATATCTTCCAGGTGCCATCGGGTTCTTTTGTCAGTTCAAACGATATTTCGCCGGAATTCCGGATCAGCCTCACTAACAGCATTCATTATATGGAAATGCTAATAATCAGCTTACGCTCACCTCAGTGTCATAACGGGTTATATATAAGTATACCAATTTGGTACCACTCATGATATTTGTTTGGATGTTCGTCAGGGCTTCATCAAAGTGCATATTTGGTCCATTGGATACTGTTAACGACTTAGCCACAATTGCCCCATAAAATTGAACATGATTGCCAGTTGAGATGTCAGCACCTGGCGCCCATATTAAACCACAGAACTGATAATTTACTTGTGAACCATCCTTGAAAGTTATAGGGTCAGTCGATGAACTGATTATCTGGAATAGCGACGAAGTGTCATTGTTATTTTCACGATTTATCATAATATTATTTTGCAACTCCAAATCTGTATTCAAGTAAAATCTCACGGAATGATTCCCTATTATTGTGAAGGTCGATTGAGTATAAATTATAACAGGATTTGAATCTATTGCTATATTTATATCATTTAATGTCGTATCGAATGTTAAATTTTGGTTATTTGTGGTTTGAAATTTTGTGAAATAATAATTATTCAATTCAGGATCCGGATTTGAATAGAATTTACAATTATTTGTATTCAATACTGTTCCGGTCAAGCATGGTGAATTACTATTATTATTATTAGTTTTATATTCATATAATTTTCCCTGCACAAGATTTGCCGTATTCCCCAGAGTTAATCCTGAAACAGCATTAGAGAGGTTTCCCCCATATGTTATACCAGAAGGGATGGGTCTGGTTGAGGTGTATAAATCTCCTGTTATGTTTCCTTTTCCACCGGACGGTCCAATTGTTCCACCGCTCATTACGTTTCCTTTCACTATCGCGGCAATTCCGTTAGTAGGGAACTCTATTTGGTTTGTCGCTCGTAAGCTCCCATTATCAGAATTACTCACGATATAATTCCCTTGCGAAGAATTGTAGCTGTCAACCACAACATTTTTGTCAAGAATAATTTTATCAGATGCCAGCACCGCATATTCGAAGTTAGTTATAACGTCGGGACTTCCAAGGGTCACAAAAACTGTCTTATTAACCGGATCTTCCTCTACATATGCCAATGTTATACTCCTGAAATAGTCCGCCCACGCGTCGTAATATTCACTTTTTATTGTTATTTTTGTTTCACTCACATCCAGGGATATCGGATTTACATAATCAGGTTTAGATGGATCCGGATATAAAGTAACCGGATCAGTCGACTTATTGATTCTAATAGACGCTGCCCCCTTTCCCGAAATGGAAGAATTCCCTGATATAGTTAAGACAGGCAGAGTGATAGTAACTCCATTGTAACTGAATTCTGGAGGTGAAAGCATAACGCTGCCTTCCGGGTATTTACTCCATACACCACCGCCCTCATAGGAGACCTCCCTCTCCCCCAAACGATAAATTATTTTCCCCATTGGTATATTAATTGGTATCAGTGTCGTTGTTGCATTTTTCATTTCAAATAACATATAACTCGGATCGGATGAAGAATTCGGGACAACTGTCACTGTTCCTCCAGCAAGATTCATATTCATTAATTGCTGCATGGATTCACCAAGTGCGACTTTGCTCGCTCGGGAGTCAAGAACTGTAAATGTCTGCTCCGCGTCCTTTAGGTTGACCATATCCTGCATATGGTTAATTGAAGGCACGCCCACAAGCAATATCAGGGCAATTCCTGTAATGGTTATCCCCAGGACTATCACATGACCTATAACTTCTGCATCTGCTTTTTCTGATTCTATTAATCTCATTGTATCTCCGTATACATGGTGGTTTTCAGAATATAAACATCAATATTTGTTGTATTTAATTGTCCAGTATAAGAAGAGTCTTGATCAAAATACCACTGCATTTTGGTTTTAAAGAAATCTTTCCAACCCGAAACGTAGTTTCCTGTAATAGTTATCGTAATATTGCTTACATTGGTAAAAGAAGTGACACTGGGTGTCCCCTCACCTCTGATCCTGCTGACGCCAGTACCGCCTTCACTGAAACTTCCACTTATTATAACAACAGGTATTACAAGGATATCGTTCCTGTTTGTGATGAGCGGCCTA
>CABMHZ010000020.1 GCA_902386115.1 uncultured archaeon
AGGACGGTATATCCCGTGTCCCGCAGACCCTGAGCGGCTATATGAATTTCTGCTGCTGTGCAATTTACGATGGCAGCCGGACATACCTTGGGCTCGGTCCCGCGTTCGAATATCCACCGGAATGCACTGATAAGGTCGTTGAGGAAGGAATAACCATTTCAGAGGCATTTACCCCGGTTTCCGGCAAGCCTGACATCGGCTATGAAGAAGGCATCATCGGCTGGCTCACTGATGGACGAATAAACCGAAAGGACTATACAAAACAGGCAGTAGAGATGGCAAGAATACAGATCGACAACCCGGGATTGTATTGATATACATCATAATCGTCATGCGGAACGGTTTTGTGTCGTCATCATTATTATCATTAGTATTTATATTAGTCAGACAATAAATTATATATACTTCCATGCACCTTTTTAAATATCATGAAAATTCGTGAAGTAATACAGGAATTCATGCCATGCGAAGTATGCGGAAACAGGGACATACAAAAGTTCTACTTCCACGTTTTCGTCCACAAAGGCTCCCAACCCTACGTAAAGTGCTGTGAATGTGAGGAGGAGTATTATTCAACGAGAGCAAGGAAAATCCTGACAAGAGTGGAGGATGCGTTCAGGCTAAAAACAAAAACTGCCCGCAGGAGCGAAAATTACCAGAGGCGGGAATCTCCTCATCCACTCCTGAAAGCCCTTGCCGGGATTTGATCCACCTTATAATTTTTTTCCGGGCATCAAAATACTTTTTAACTATCACCAATAATTAAGATGCATGAAGTTATTTGGTGTGCTCGGCAACCCTGTGTCGCACAGTCTTTCTCCTGTTATGCATAATGCAGCATTTAAAGCCCTTGGGATGGACTGCGAATATCATGCTTTCAGGGTCAGTACTGAAAATCTTGAAAAAGCACTGAACGGCGCAAGTGCGCTCGGATTCGGGGGACTTAACCTGACTATACCACTGAAAGAGAAAGCCCTGGATATCGTAAAACCCACCGAACTTGCAAAACAGATAGGTGCGGTGAATACAGTCGATTTCAAAGCAGGGATGGTAGGGCATAACACAGACGGCATCGGGGCAAAAATGGCGCTTTCGCATGCCGGTATTGTAATAAGGGGAAAAAACGTCCTGCTTCTGGGCGCAGGAGGGGCAGCGCGTGCCATCGCTTTCCAGCTTGCTAAGGACGGAGCAAATGTCACCATTGCCAACCGCGCCATCGAAAGGGCAGAAGTTCTTGCAAGGGACGTGATAAAAGTAGGAAAAGCCAATGCTTCGGGTTTTGATGGTCTGTACGAACTGATAAATAATAGCGATATCCTGATAAACTCAACATCAGTCGGCATGCATCCGAAAATATCCGAAACCTTAGTAACATCTGATATGATGCACAAAGACCTTGCAGTATTCGATATTGTTTATAATCCGCAAAACACCATGCTTCTCAGGGAGGCAAAAAAGGCAGGCGCGACAACCATAGACGGCGTGATGATGCTCGTATTCCAGGGCGCAGAGGCTTTCAGGATATGGACGGGAAAGACACCGCCTGTTGACGTTATGGAAAAAGCCGTGAGGGAGAAACTGGCATGAAAATACTGATTATCGGAGGGACAGGCGAGACCGGCAGGTGGTTCGTGAAGTTTTACAAAAAACACGGCTATGATGTTGTGACATGGGGCGTAAATAAGAGAAAAGACATCGCTGAGTCCCTGGGCGTACGGTTCGCTGACGACCTTGACGGCGAGATAAGAACAAGCGATATAGTCATGATATCGGTTCCTATAAACATCACTGAAAAGACGATCCGGGATATCGCCCCGAAAATGACAGCAGGAAGCCTGCTCATGGACATAACCTCGGTAAAAACAGTACCCGTAGACGCCATGTCAAAATATGCGCCCGATGATGTAGAGATACTGGGCACACACCCCATGTTCGGTCCATCAATACCGGACATCAGGGGACAGATCGTCATTTTTACACCCATCGAGGGCAGGAGCGCGAAGTGGTTTCCAATCATCAGGAGCCTGTATGAGGAAAACGGCGCGCATATTGAGATAATGGATGCAAAAGAACATGACAGGATGATGGCAGTGGTGCAGGGGCTCACGCATTTTGCTTACATCTCTATCGGCTCTGTGTTTATGGAACTGGAGTTCGATGTGGCAAGATCCCGGCGGTTCATGAGTCCGATGTACGATATAATGCTTGATCTCGTGGGGAGGATACTGGCTCAGAACCCGTATCTGTATGCCATGATCCAGATGAACCCCGAGGTCGCGAAGGTTCACAGGGCTTATATTGACCAGTGTAACAGGATGGCAGATCTGGTCAAAAATAAGGACATCGAAGGTTTCGTTAACAACATGAAAAAAGCCGCTGTTCATTTCGGGGATACGGGATCAGCCCTTCGAAGGTCTGAGAAACTCATAGGCACAAAGATCGCCGAGCATGATGAGCTGGTGCGCTCCATAGGCAAAGAACGCGCGCTCAGGCACATTTATTCCGGGGTCGTACACAGCGGCATAGTAAAAAAGGTGGCTCCGAGAAGCGTTCTCATTGAGCGGTCGGGAAAGATCACAGAACTCTTGATAGAGAACGTGAGACTTCTTGACGAACAGGAGCACAGGGCATGGAAAACCGCTTCCCAGAGAAATGTGACCAGGGATGTATCTGTATTTGTCCCGCAGAGGTCTGATCCTGAAATAATAAAAACCATCATCACTGAAGTGGATGGCGTGGTTGGCGCCGATATTATTGATGTTTTCAAAAAACAGAACGATACAAGTGTTACATTTCGTATCGCAATATTTGGTGACAGCAACGCTGCTCTTGTCCAGGGAAGTGTCGAGACACTTCTCAGGGGGATAGGCTGTACGGTCAGGTAAGGAACTTTGATAAAATGACTTGACTATTTGAATGTCATTTTCGATTATACCGGCTTTTGCAGCATCAAAGCAATTATCGGTGGGAAAATGTCCTGAATCCGTATGGGAATCAGGAAATCCATAGGGATACGATATCAAAAATCATCTTGTTCATAATGAAATTGACCCATAGTCAATGGTAGACCTCCATTCTGCTTATAATGAAATTGACCCATAGTCAATGGTAAAGTTCCATTCTGGTCATAATGAAATTGACCCATTGTCGATAGTGAATTTCCATTCCGATCATAATGAAATTGACCCATAGTCAATGGTAAATTTCCATTCTGGTCATAATGAAATTGACCTATATTCAATGATAAACTTCCATGCTTGTCATAATGAAATTGACCCATGGATGAATCCTCGTCATGAAATTGACCCGTTACGGCTCCCGATACTTCTGAAGTCATCAATGCTGATGCTCCTGAAGTTACTAATAAAGCCAACACCAGAAGCATTAACACTTTGAACCCAAACTCCGCAAAATGATAGGGAATAATTAAATTTAATTAAATATTAACTCGTCAATTTCATCTTTTGATACTGATTATTCAAAACAATACCTGCCGAAACCTTTATATATTTATAAAC